>JANOVJ010000310.1:0-5300 GCA_031417295.1 bacterium
GTTCATGGTCGGCTGGGCTCGCAGTGGAGTTGAAGAACCGTCACAGCCCGTAGGCCAGGCGCACCAGGCTGAGCGGGTGCTGCAATGCCCGGGCGGGCGTGCCGGCAAGCTGCATGCCCTGGGCGATGTGGTGGCCGGCGAGCGCGCAGTCGCTGCTGATGAAATCGGGCTCGTCGCGGGCCATCGCCTTGAAGACCGGCTTGCCGATCTTCATTGCGTTGGCGTACCACGCCAACGCGATGAAGATCGGCAAGCCGGTCTTCAAGGCGATGGCCAAAGACGAGCCCGATTTCATCAGCAGCGACTGCGCGCTTGCCGGCCACCACATCGCCCAGGGCATGCAGATCGCCGGCACGCTAGCCCGGGCATTGCAGCACCCGCTCAGCCTGGTGCGCCTGGCCTACGGGCTGTGACGGTTCTTCAACTCCACTGTGAGCCCAGCCGACCATGAACACCACCATCACCCGCGAGAGCCTGATGTCGCTGGAGGCCTATGCCCGGCAGCGCAAAACCGCCAAGCCGCAGATCATTGCCCACCGGCGGCTGCGCACGGTGCATCTGGGCGAGCACATCAGCCTGCAGTTCGAGGACGAGCAGACGATCCGGCGCCAGATCCAGGAGATGCTGCACATCGAGAAGATCTTCGATGAAGAGGGCATTCAAAGCGAGATCGACGCCTACGCCGCGCTGGTGCCGAGCGGCGCCAACTGGAAGGCGACGATGCTGATCGAATTCCCCGACGAGCACGAGCGCCGACGCGAGCTGGCGCGGCTGATCGGCGTCGAGGACCGGATGTTCGTCGAGGTCGAAGGCCATCCGCGTGTCTACGCCATCGCCGACGAAGACCTGGACCGCGAGAACGACGAGAAGACCTCGGCGGTGCACTTCGTTCGCTTCGAGTTGCCGCCCGCGGCACGGGCTGCGGTGCGCGCCGGAGCGCAGGTCAAGATGGGCTGTGACCACACGAACTACCCTGCGCACACGCTGATCGGGCCGTACACGCTGGCCAGCCTGGCCGGCGATTTGAAGTAGCCCGGGCGCGCTCCGGCGGCCTGGCCGACGGGTTGCAGGCACTGGTAAGGCAGGCCGCCCGCAGGCATCATCCCGCCATGGCGCGCGTCATGTTCACCCCGCAGCTCCGGCGCTTCACCGAGACGCCGGAAGTCGACACGCCGGCCGCGACCCTGCGCGCCGCGCTCGAAGCCGCGTTCGCCTGCAACCCACGCCTGCGCGGCTATGTGCTCGACGATCAGGGCCACTTGCGCGCCAACGTGGTGGTGTTCATCGATGGCGTGCGTTGCCGTGATCGCCAGTCGCTGGCTGACGCGCTGCAGCCGCAAAGCCAGGTCCGTGTGCTGCAGGCGCTCTCGGGCGGGTAGCGGCGCACACCCATCCCAGCCGAAGGAGACAAACCATGAACGACCGCGCCTGGATCGCCACCCGCAAGGGCCTGTTCGAGCTTCGCCTGCGCGGCGGCGCGTGGCAGATCGAACGCACGCACTTCCTCGGCGAGCCGGTCAGCATGGTGTTGCCGCCGCAGCCCTCGCCGGGCCGCCCCAAGAGGGCTGGGCTCTCCTCGGCCCGCGAGCGGGATGACGATGCCGAAGGCATCTTGGGGTCGTCAATGCCGCCCGACGGCTTGATGCTCGCGGCGCTGAACCTCGGCCACTTCGGGGTCAAGGTTCATGCCTCGGACGATGCCGGCGCAACCTGGCAGGAAGTGGCCACGCCGGCCTATCCGACGCAACCCGAAGGTGCGGAGGGCGTGGCGTGGAAGCTGATCCAGATCTGGTCGATGGAGGCAGCCGGCGCCACGCTGTGGGCCGGCACGCTGCCCGGCGGGCTGTTCCGCTCCACCGATCGCGCGCGCTCGTGGCAGCTCATCGAGCCGCTGTGGCTGCGCCCCGAGCGTCTCGAATGGTTCGGCGGCGGTTACGACGCACCCGGCATCCATTCGATCTGCCCGCACCCGCAGCACCCCGGCGAGGTGCTGCTGGGCATCAGTTGCGGCGGCGCCTGGGTGACGCGCGACGACGGCGCGACCTGGGCAGTCCAGGCCAAGGGCATGCGCGCGAGCTTCATGCCGCCCGAGCAGGCCGACGACCAGAACATCCAGGATCCGCATTCGATCGTGCGCTGCGCCGCCAACCCCGACGTACTCTGGTGCCAGCACCACAACGGCATCTGGCGCTCGACCGACAACGCGGCGAGCTGGCATGAAGTCACCACTGCGCCGGTCTCGAACTTCGGCTTCCCGGTCGCGGTGCACCCCGGCGACGCCGACACGGCGTGGTTCACGCCGGCCGTTGCCGACCAGCAGCGCGTGCCGCGCGACGGCGCGATGGTCGTCAACCGCACCCGTGACGGCGGCGCCAGCTTCGAGACGCTGCGCAACGGCCTGCCGCAAGCGCATTGCTACGACCTCGTCTACCGCCACGGCCTCGCGGTGGCCAGCGACGGCTGTTCGCTGCTGATGGGCAGCACGACAGGCAACCTGTGGGCCAGCGCCGATGCCGGCGACCACTGGCAGGCGGTGTCGCAGCACCTGCCGCCGATCTACGCCGTGCGTTTCGGGTGAGACCCAGGCGGCGTGACATCGATCACGTCGTGATGGCGACAGGCTGCCGACCCCCGCGAACAAGTGTGGTGCAAAGTTCACGCGCTCCCCAGAACTAGGGGGCATTCCCCCGGGAGGGGGAATGACACTGTCACATTCGTTGTCAACAATACGACGAGGTCACCGCAGCGTTTCGTCCGTTGTCAAGCCAGTGCGGTGGTCCAGTGCAGGAGTGCTTCGCCATGCCGCAAACCTTCAACGTCGGTGCCCGTTCCCTGTTCGTCACAGTCACGGCCTGGATCGCGATCCTGCTGAGTGCGCTGGTCAGCGTCTCGGCCGTGGTGCAGAACGCACTGGTGGCCTCGGTCGTGCCGCTGCCCGCCGCCGCCAACCTGCCAGCCCTGCCGCTGCTGACCCACCTGCTGCTCGGCTACCTGCCGTGGGTGGTCGGCACCGGGCTGCTGATGTCACTCGCGATGCTGGCCTCGGCGATCGGTCTGCTGCTGCGCCTCGATTGGGCGCGGCGGGTCTTCATCGGCGTGCTGCTGGTCGCGATCGTCGCCAACCTGCTTGGCCTGTGGTTGCAGCACGAGGTGGTGCAGTCGGTGGTTTCCAGCACCCTCAGCGGCGCGCCACTGCCACCGCAGGCGGCGGGCGTGTTCGGTGGCTTCGTCACCGCCGCGCGGGTGATGGCGGTGCTGGTGACGCTGGGCACCTGCGCGGTGTTCTGGTGGGTAATCCACCGCCTGCGCTCGGCGTCGGTGCGGCAGGAATTCGTCTGAAGACGCGTCGGCCCGGCTACCGAAACGCGCCGTCGAGGTAGCACCAGCGCCCGTCCTCGAACACGAAGCGGCTGACCTCGTGCAGCCGTTGGGCGCGCCCACCCAGCTTGCTGCGAGCCACGAACTCGACCGTCGCGTGCGTGTCGTCCTGAACCGCTGATTGGCGGACCTCGAGCCCGAGCCACTTCAGCCCCGGCGGATTGTTCTCCAGCGCGGGCGGTCGGGTGCTGGCGTGCCAGGTCGCGAGCAGGTAGTCGTCGCGGCTCAGCACATAGGCGCTGTAGCGAGAGCGCATCAAGGCCTCGGCGGTGGGCGCCGGCACCAACGGCAGACCGTCGTGATAGCGGCCGCAACAGGCGGCGTATGCGGCCGGTAGCCCGCAGGGGCAGGGCGCCTGTCGAACGGCACTCATCGCAGGGCCAGCTCCCAGGTCTCGCCGACCAGGTCATGCCCGAAGTTGTGGTGGGCAACGCTCGCGACGAGCCGATAGCCCGCCTGCTGGTAGATGCCGCGGGCGGCGGCGAGCAAGCTGTTGGTCCAGAGCCGGATCGTCCGGTAGCCGCTGCGGCGGGCGAAGCGTTCGCATTCGGCGACCAGCGCCACGCCCAGGCCGAGGCCGCGCGCCGCCGGCTCGACCAGCAGCATCCGCAGTTGCGCCACGCCGGGCTCGGGCGTGTTCGTCGCCTCGTCGCGGGCCTGCACCAGGACCACGCAGCCGATGCGCGCGCCGTCGCGCTCGGCGATCCAGCAGGCCTCGCGCGCGGGGTCGAACTGCTCGATGAAGCGGCTCGCGATCTGCCCGACCAGGGCCTCGAAGCGGATGTCCCAGCCGAACTCCTGCGCGTACAGCGCGCCATGGCGTGAGATCACCCAGCCGATGTCGCCCGGTTGGTGCGAGCGCAGGATGAAGGCAGCCGGCGGCGCCACCGCGCGTGGCGCATTGCCGAGCAGCCGCATGGCGCTGGCGAGGGCCTGCAACAGCGCTTGTTGCTGCGGCTCGGGCAGCGCGGCCAGCAGCGCGCCGACCGCGTTGCGTGAGCGTTCGTCGAGCGGTGCAAAGGCCTTGCGGCCGCTGGCGGTGAGGCTGAGCAGCAGGTGCCGGCCGTCGTCCTTCGAGCGCAGCGTCTTCACCAGACGGCGCTGCTTCAAGCCGCCTAGCAGCCGGCTCAGGTAGCCGGCGTCGAGATCGAGTTCGCGCGCCAGCGCGGCCGCAGTGGTGCTGCCACGGTGGGCCAGCTCCCACAGCAGGCGCGACTCGGTGAGCGAGAACTTCGTGTCGAGCAGGCCTTCGTGCAGCGCGCCGATGCGTCGGGTGTAGAAGCGGTTGAATTCGCGCAATGCCTCGATGCGCTGGGCCGAAGCCGGTTCGGTTGGGGAGTTCATCGCAGGGGTCAAGTCGATCGGGCGATGCTTGCAGAAACAGGTGCCAAAAGCAATTGAACGGATGCCTGTCGATGAAGGCAATGGCTGCGGCGGGTTTGCATCAGGCTGGAAAAGCGCACCAGAAAAACAGGGCTTGCACAAAAGACTGTATAAAAATACAGTTACCAGACGATGGAACTCTTGCCCCCTGCTGTTTCAGCGCCTCTTCCGCCTTCACGCCTGCACCCTGCGCCCGGCACTCGCCCAGCTGGGGCGTCTTCACGCCTGGCCGGGCTGACCGCGGCGCCACTGCGGGCCCGCCCCGACCCCGAAACCCTGCACCCTGCGCTGTGGCGCGGCCACCAGCTCGGGCGTGGCGCCGCGCGGGCAGTGCCCCGCGGTTTCGCCGCGCTCGACGCCCAACTCCCCGGCGGCGGCTGGCCGCGCCGGGTGCTGACCGAGCTGCTGCTGCCGCACCCTGGCGTCGGCGAGATGCGCCTGCTCGCGCCCAGCCTGGCGGCCACGCTGCGCGCGGGCCGGCTGGTGATGCTGTTCGACCCGCCGGCCTCGCTGTCGGCCTGGGCGCTGGCGCAGCTCGG
>JANOVJ010000311.1:0-1611 GCA_031417295.1 bacterium
CTGGCGCCGAGCAACATCGCCGGCGCGCTGGGTGCGCGGGCCGGGCTGTTCGAGGCCGGCGAGGTGCGGGTGCACCCGACCGGCACGGTGACCGTGTTCACCGGCTCGCACAGCCACGGCCAGGGCCACGAGACCACCTTCGCGCAAGTGGTGGCGGCCAAGCTCGGCATCGCCGTCGAGGCGGTCGAGATCGTCCACGGCGACACCGGCCGCGTGCCGTTCGGCATGGGCACCTACGGCAGCCGCTCGCTGTCCGTCGGCGGCACGGCGATCGTGAAAGCGGTCGACAAGATCATCGCCAAGGGCAAGAAGATCGCGGCGCATTTGCTCGAAGCGGCCGACACCGACATCGAGTTCGAGAACGGCGAATTCACCGTCAAGGGCACCGACAAGAAGGTGCCGTTCGGCTCGGTCGCGCTCACCGCCTACGTGCCGCACAACTACCCGCTCGACAAGCTGGAGCCGGGGCTGAACGAGAACGCCTTCTACGACCCGACCAACTTCACCTACCCGTCGGGCAGCTACGTGTGCGAGGTCGAGGTCGATCCCGAAACCGGCAAGACACACGTCGAGAAGTTCACGGCGGTCGATGACTTCGGCAACATCATCAACCCGATGATCGTCTCCGGCCAGGTGCATGGCGGCATCGCCCAGGGCCTGGGCCAGGCGATGATGGAAGGCTGCGTCTACGACACCGAATCGGGCCAGTTGCTGACCGGCTCGTACATGGACTACGTGATGCCGCGCGCCGACGACCTGCCGAACTTCACGGTAGCGCACACCATCACGCCGTGCACCCACAACCCGCTGGGCGTGAAGGGCTGCGGCGAGGCCGGCGCGATCGGCTCGCCGCCGGCCTTCATCAACGCGCTGACCGATGCTCTCGGCGTGCGCGACATCGCGATGCCGGCCACGGCCGAGCGCGTCTGGCGCGTTGCCAACCAGATCGCCTGACCGACAGCCCCAAGGAGCACAACACATGTACACCTTCGACTATCAACGGCCCGCCAGCAGCGCGGCAGCGGCCTCCGCCTTGCAAGGCGCCGACGCGCGTTATCTGGCCGGCGGGCAAAGCCTGGTGCAGGCGATGAAGCTGCGCCTCTCGTCGAGCGAACGCCTCGTCGATCTGGGCGGTGTGGCTGATCTCAAGGGCATCAAGATCGACGGCGGCAACGTCGTCATCGGCGCGATGACCACCCACGCCACGGTCGCCCTGTCGGCCGAGGTCCGCAAGGCCATTCCGGCACTGGCCGAACTGGCCGGCGGCATCGGCGACCAGATGGTGCGCAACATGGGCACGATCGGCGGCTCGATCGCCAACGCCGACCCTGCCGCCTGCTACCCATCGGCGGTGCTCGGCCTGGGCGCGACGATTCACACGAATCAGCGCACGATCCCCGGCGACAGCTACTTCACCGGCCTGTTCGAGACCGCGCTGAAGCCGGGCGAACTGATCACCGCGGTGAGCTTCCCGGCGCCGGCCAAGGCGGCCTACATCAAGTACAAGCAGCCGGCGTCGCGCTTCGCGCTCGTGGGCGTGTTCGTCAGCCAGGGCGCGGGCGGGGTGCGCGTGGCCGTTACCGGCGCCAAGGGCAGCGTGTTCCGCGTCAA
>JANOVJ010000312.1:0-13467 GCA_031417295.1 bacterium
TATCCGCCCCTCGGCCACAGCGGCCTCAAAGTCTCGCCGCTGTGGCTCGGCACGATGATGTTCGGCGACCAGACCGACGAGGCCGAAGCCGAACGCATCGTCGCCTCGGCGCGCGCGGCCAGCATCAACGGCATCGACACCGCCAACGTGTATGCGAAGGGCGAGTCGGAACGCATCGTCGGCCGGCTGATCGCGGCCGACCGCGAGCGCTGGGTGCTCGCAACAAAGGTCGGCATCGCCACCGGCGACCTGCCGAATGACCAGGGCTCGTCGCGGCGCCACATCGCGCAGGCGGTCGAGCACAGCCTGCGCCGCTTGAACACCGACTGGATCGACGTCTACTACCTGCACCGCGACGATGAGGTCACGCCGATGGAAGAGACGCTCACGGCGATGGCGCGGCTGATCGAGAGCGGCAAGATCCACCACTACGGCGTCTCGAATTTCCGCGCCTGGCGGATTGCGCGCATGGTCGAGCTGAGCCGGCAGATGGGCGTGCCGCAGCCCATCGTCTGCCAGCCGCTGTACAACGCGATGTCGCGCGGCATCGAGACCGAACTGCTGCCCAGTTGCGCCCACTACGGCGTGGCTGCGGTGTCGTACAGCCCGCTCGCGCGTGGCGTGTTGACGGGCAAGTACAAGCCGGCCGAAGCCCCCGCCGAAGGCACCCGCGCGGCGCGCGCCGACCGGCGGCTGATGCAGACCGAGTTCCGGCCCGAGTCGCTGGCGCTGTCGCAGCAGTTCGCCGCCCACGCCGAGCGGCGCGGCATGACGGCGAGCCAGTTCGCCAGCGCCTGGGTGCTGAACAACCGGCTCGTCAGCGGTGTGATCGCGGGGCCGCGCACGCTGGCGCAGTGGGACGACTACGTTGGCGCGCTGGCGGTGCGGCTGCGCGCCGAAGACGAAGCCTTCATCGACGGGCTGGTGCCGCCGGGGCACGCCTCGACCCATGGCTACACCGACCCGATCTATCCGGTGAATGGCCGCGTGGCCAGGGGCGGCGTGGCGTGACAGGCACGCCCGCGGGCAAGATCATCGACAAGGGCGCGACGCGCCGCCGAACACGGGTTGCGCTGGGCGGCGCTGCGCAAGCCGCCATCGCAACGCAGGCCGGGCCGCAACCCGAACGCTGGTCGGCCGACGCGGGCAGCCGCGACGTGGCGGTGCTCGCCATTCCCCCGCACGCGCAGCGTGAGCGCAGCTTCGAGGTCTTCTGCCGCCTCGACGTGTCGAACAGGGCCGGTCACGCGGACGCGACGCACGGCCTGCGCGTGCTCGTCAACGGCGCGCTCGAATGGTCGCGCAGCGTGCCCACGCACGCGGGCGGCGCCGACTCGCTGGACTATCGGTTGCGCCGTACCGTGCCGGTGGGGCAGGCGCTGCGCGTGACGGCGAGCGCCGAGACGAAGCACTCATCGAGAGTCAGCCTGCGCATCAGCGCCGCCGAGGACTGATCGCAGGGTCGATACCCCGGCGGGCCGCGCACGAACCATCAGCGACACTGACGAGAACAGAGCTTTCGCTGCAACCCGACGCCTTGCACAGCGCGAGGACGCCACCGATCAACGGGCTTCCAGAGGATTGCGGCCACCGGATGGTGACCGGTTCACCCGGGCTACTGGGGCACGATGATCAATTGGTCAGTGTCGAAGCGAAGCGAGACCTCTGCGTTCGCCACGGCAACGACGTCGTGAAGGTGCCCCAGCTCCCTGAGCGGTAGGATGAAGATGGCGTCGTCCTCGCCGCTGGCGCGCAGCCAGGCGTCAAAGCCGGAAAGCGGACCGCCGGTAGCCTTGAAATAGGACACGAGTCGCCGAAACAGTTTCGGCCAAATCTTCGAAGCCGCGAGCGATAGCACATCGGTGGCTCGGAATGGCGCGAGCGGGTTGGGCGACTTCCAGATTCCCTTCTTGGTCGGTGATCGGGCGCTTCGGCCCAAGCTCGCCATCGCTTCTCGCAGATCGGTGGGCAGGCCGGCATAGAACGTGGGGTAGGCGTGGCCCGCTTTGAGGACGTTCGCGTTGATCGAGGCCTTGGCCCGTGCGACGGAGAGGAAGACCGGGCTTCCGTCGACTTCAGCGGCGCCGCCCGAATACACAAAGGCAACCACCCTGCCGTTCGGATCGACACCGCGGGCAATGACGTACCCGCTGATGGGGTGCGGATGCGCTGCGTTTGCGAAGGTGAGGCGGGTACCCGAGTATTCGACGGACTTGAACCCGACTTGGCGGAGCATGTGGTCGCGGGCGCTCTTGGCGAGTGCATCGTCCTGAAAGGCTTCCTGGAAATGCAGTTCAACGGCGTCGATCGCCTCGAAACGCAACGAGCACATTCCGGCCGCGTTGAACTTGACCTTTCGTGGCTTCGGCGTTCCCGCCGGGGCCGTCGCCCCGGGTACCGCGTCGGTCTCGATGTCCTTGAAGGCGCCGGAGCCACGGTCTGGCTTGAAGCGGATCGTGTCCCCATCCGGCTCGAAGCCCTGATGCTTTCCGGCGGCCGTGGTGTAGTAGAGGTGGAACTGACCGGTGACGACGCGATAGGGGTTTGACCGGCTGGGCTTCTTGATGCTGCGGGAGGATTTCGCCATGAAAGATCTCCTTGGTGGGGCGCGCGAAGGTGGCTCGGGAGCGCCTTACAACGCAGCGGCCATTTGTTGCGCCGTGCGCAGCGCCAGCGCCGTGAGGAGGAGCGTCGGGTTCACGCTCGACCCCGTGACGAAGATGCTGGAGCCGACGGCGTACAGATTTGGGTGCCCGTGGGCGCGGCCGACGTCGTTGACGACCGAGTTGCTCGCCGAGCTACCCATCCGCAGCGTCCCCATGGGGTGTCCGGCACCGTTGTACGCGGGCATCGCCTCGGGGGTCTCATCGATGGCAACGCCGGCGTGATGCAGGATCGCGTGGGCTACGCGGTGCCCCATCTCGAGCGCGCGGATCGAGTAGTCGCTGACCTTGTACGCGATCCTGGGCCGCGCCATGCCGAACTCGTCCTTCTCCTCGGCGAGCATCACCCGGTTGTCTGGCTCGGGAAGTTGCTCGGTCGAGTAGCCGATGCGAACGAGTTTGGTCACCGCCTTCGGTCCCTGCACCAAGTCGTTCTGCAGGTTCTTCCCGAACGCCTTGATCTGCTTGTTGGCGGGATCCCACATGCTGTCGTCAAGCGCGCTGAAGGGGTGGCGCTTGCGACCCCACCCATCGTTTCCGACCGTCAAGTTGAACGCGCCTGACGCCTTGCGGAAGTCCCCGTCGCGGAAGTCGAAGATGCTCGAGGTGTTCTGCGGGCCGCGGAAGGGCCAGATCGGGTCGGCGGTGTACCCCGTCACCTCGCCCGCGAGGTGGTCCATCAGGAACCGGCCCACCAGATCGCGGTCGTTGCGCAAGCGCGAGGCCAGCCACAGACGCGGCGATTCGATCGCGTTGCCAGCCATCACCACAAACCTGGCTTCGACCATTCGCTCCGGGGCCTTGGCGTTCCGGGCGTCGCGGAAATGCACGGATCTGATGTTGCCGTCCGGGGCCACGTCCAGCCGGGTCACGAGCGTGCGCCACGCCGTGTCGGCCCGGCCACTCCCCGTCTGCTTGCCTGCTTCGAGGTACTTTGCGATGTGCACCGACGCGTCGTACTTTGCTCCCGACGGACAGATGGGGATGCAGTTCGCGTTCCCCTTGCACTCCGAGCGCCCTTGGTACGGCTTCGAGTTGCGGGCTTGAGGCGTTGCGACGATCTTGACTGTCTTGCCTTCGGTCTCGAAGCCGGCCACCGCCTTCTTCAGAACCTGATCGCCGTAGGCTTGCTTGATTGCCTCCATTGGAAACCCGCGGCTGCGGAAGGCGCCCTGGAAACCGTCTTGCTCGCCGTGGTCGCCAGCGACGCCGAGTTCGTCCTCGGCGTCGCAGAAGTACGGCTCGATATCCCCGTACGACAGCGGCCAGTTTTCACCGACGCCATATCTCGCCTTGAGCTCAAAGTCAGAGGGTATCCAGCGTGGGCAGTTGCCCCGCCACGCCCATGTGCTCCCGCCGACGATTCGCACATAGTTGCTCTTGAAGCGATCAGGGCCAGCCTGGATGTAGTGCTTGTCTGGGGAGCCGAGGTCCGGGCTCGGAACGGTCTTGCTCGTTTCCAGTCGCTGGTACGGCGAAAGGGCATCTTTGTTGCTCGCCGTCGAGAAGACACTGACAAATCGCTTTCGCGTTGCTGCGTCGAGTGTGTTGTCACCGGCATCTAGCAACAGGACGGACGCGCCGGGTTTGAGCGACTTGAGCTTCCATGCCAGCACTGCGCCCGCCACACCCGCGCCGATCACAACAACGTCGTATTTTGCTTCCATGTTCGCAACTCCAATGTGAGTTGACTTGCGAGTGCTAGACGGGCTTGCTGGCCCACACGCCGTACTCATTCTTCGAGAAGCCTGGGGCCGGCGCTTTGAGGATGCGCCAGAGCAGACCCTGGTCCCACTGTTCCGGTGTACGGGGCGCATCGAACCCCTCGTAACGGGTCTCGAACTGCCCCGTGTACCAGACGCGGATGATCTCGCGCGCAACCCGGTGATGCGCGCTGTTTTCGCCCAGCGCCAGCTTTACCGCCTGCTCCGGCTCCTCGGGCAGGTCGGGCGCCTCGAACGCGGTCTGCAAGCTGGCCAACTCGACGGAGAATTGAGACTTGATCCGCTGTTCCAGATCGCCAGCAAGTCGTTCATCGAGCGCCGACTCGCCGGTGAGCGCCTCGGACAAACGAACAAACGTGTTTGGTGCCATGGCTCACTCCGTCGTGCAGGTTGGGTGCGAATACCGCCTGCCCGATGGTCGCAGTGTGTGGCTGCGGGCGCGTCATCTTGTTTAACTACAAGCGCCACCCCAAGAGACCCGATGATGCGGCCCGCCAGGTGTGCGGCGGTTGCACCGGCAAGCAGGCACGCCGCCCCTCGCACAACAACCCTCCGGTCACCGGTTCGAGGGCCCAGCCCTCGCCGGGACCGAGGCGCAAGCGCGCCATTCGCGAGGCAGCCGGTTCCGCTCGTCGAAGTCGAGAGAGTCCGTCTCGACCGGCGCTGCGCCGATCTACCCAGCCACGTCGCGCAGCGCCTGCACGCGCTCCATGCAGGCGAGCTCGGCCGGCGGCTCCCCGCTGACGACGCCGAGGCGAATCACGATCGGCTCGTGCGCGATGCCCGCCTGCGACCGCAGCACCCCATGGCGCTTCGTTCGCGAAGAGCTTTTGCGATTGCCGACAGGGCGCTTTCTGGCGGACTGTCCGCCCGCGTCACAAGCGCTCGAACACCGCCGCAATCCCCTGCCCGCCGCCAATGCACATCGTCACCAGCGCATAGCGCCCGCCGCTGCGGTGCAGTTCGTAGACCGCCTTGGTGGCGAGGAACGCGCCCGAGCAGCCGATCGGGTGGCCGAGCGCGATCGCGCCGCCGTTCGGATTGACCTTCGCCAGATCGAACTCCAGCCCGCGCGCCACCGCAATTGCCTGTGCGGCGAAGGCTTCGTTGCTTTCGATCACGTCCATCTGGTCGAGCCGCAGGCCGCCCTTCTTCAGCGCCAGCTTGGTGGCCGGGATCGGGCCTTCGCCCATGATCTCGTTCGGCACGCCGGCCACGGCATAAGACACCAGCCGCGCCATCGGCTTGTAGCCAGCCGCGGCCGCGATCGTCGCGTCGCCGAGCACGAAGAACGCCGCGCCGTCGTTGATACCCGAGGCGTTGCCGGCCGTCACCGAGCCGTCTTTCTTGAACGCGGGCTTCATCTTGGCCAGCGTTTCCATCGTCGTGCCGGCCTTCACGTGCTCGTCGGTGTCGAAGGTGACTTCGCCCTTGCGTGTTTGCTTCACGATGGCGACGATCTGCGACTTGAAGCGGCCTTCGGCGATCGCCGCCGCGGCCTTGCGGTGCGAGTCCACCGCGAGTGCGTCCTGCTCCTCGCGCGTGATGCCCCACTTCGTGACCAGGTTCTCGGCCGTGATGCCCATGTGGCCGACGCCGAACGGGTCGGTCAAGGTCGCGACCATGGTGTCGATCAGCTTGGTGTCGCCCATCCGTGCGCCGCTGCGCATCGCGGTCGAGAGGTAGCCGCCGCGGCTCATCACTTCCACCCCGCCGCCGACGCCGTAGTCGCAATCGCCGAGCAGGATGTTCTGCGCCGTGGTGACGATGCCCTGCAGCCCCGACGAGCAGAGGCGGTTGACCGACATCGCGACCGAATCCATCGGCAGCCCGGCCTGGATCGCGGCGACCCGCGCCACGTAGGGGAAGCGGCTTTCGGTGGGGATCGTGTTGCCCACCGTCACGTAGTTGATCGCCTTCGGGTCCACGCCCGAGCGCTTGACGGCTTCCTTCATCACCGTGCCGGCGAGTTCCGCGGGCTCGATGTCGGCGAGCGAGCCGCCGAAAGTGCCGATCGCCGACCGGGCCGCGCCCAGCACCACCACATCGCGTTTGCTCATGTTCCATCTCCTGGTGAGTTGTCGAAAAAAGGTGGAGGCTGGCGCTTCCATGCCGGCCGATACCTTACGCCAATTCGCGCGGCCCGGCCCCGGCCGGCGCCGCCCGATAGACTGCCGAGCCATGCAAACGTATCTGGTTGGCGGTGCGGTGCGCGACAGCTTGCTCGGCTTGCCGGTTGCCGACCGGGACTGGGTTGTCGTTGGCGCCACGCCACAGGCCCTGATCGACGCCGGCTACCTGCCGGTGGGGCGGGACTTTCCGGTCTTCCTGCACCCCGCGACGAAAGAGGAACACGCGCTGGCCCGCACCGAGCGCAAGACCGCGCCGGGCTACCACGGCTTCAGTTTTCACGCCGCGCCTGACGTGACGCTGGAGCAAGATCTGTCGCGCCGCGACCTGACCGTCAACGCGATGGCGCGCGACGATGCGGGGAACGTGATCGACCCGTTCGGCGGCCAGCGCGATCTGCGGGCGAAGACGCTGCGCCACGTGTCGCCCGCCTTCGCCGAAGATCCGGTGCGCATTCTCCGCCTGGCCCGTTTCGCCGCGCGTTTTGCAGATTTCAAGGTCGCCATCGAGACCATCGCGCTCGCGCAGACGATGGTGCACAACGGAGACGTCGATGCGCTGGTGCCCGAACGCGTCTGGCAGGAGCTGGCGCGCGGGCTGATGGAGGCGCGGCCGTCGCGCATGTTCGAGGTGCTGCGCCAGTGCGGCGCGCTGGCGCGCCTGCTGCCCGAGGTCGATCGCTTGTGGGGCGTGCCGCAGCGCGCCGACTACCACCCCGAGATCGACACCGGTGTCCACCTGATGATGGTGCTCGACATGAGCGCGCGCCTCGACGCTGGGCTCGCGGTCCGCTTCGCCTGCCTGGGCCACGACCTCGGCAAGGGCACGACGCCGGCCGACGTGCTGCCGCGCCACATCGGCCACGAGGAGCGCAGCGTTCGGCTGGTGCGCCAGGTGGCGGCCCGGCTGCGGGTGCCGACCGACTGCCGCGAACTGGCCGAGGTGGTGGCCCGCGAGCACGGCAACATCCACCGCAGCGGCGAGTTCGGCGCCGCGGCGCTGGTGCGCCTGCTCGAGCGCTGCGACGCCTTTCGCAAGCCGGCTCGCTTCGACGAGGTGCTGCTCGCCTGCGAGTGCGATGCGCGCGGCAGGCTCGGCCTGGCTGAGACGCCCTACCCGCCGCGGCCGCGCTTGCGTGCCGCGCAGCACGCGGCGCTGGCGCTGGACACGGCCGCGGTGGCCGCCGCCGCAGGCGGGCGCGGGCTGGTCGGCCCGGCCATTGGCGCGCTGATCCACGCGGCGCGCGTCGAGGCGGTCAACGCGATGTTGGGCGTCACAAACTGAGTTTCGCAGTCACTCGCAGATCGGAGCGGCACCATGTCCAAGCTTCGCGTAGAGAGTTTCACCATCTCACTGGACGGTTTCGGCGCTGGCCCAGACCAGGACATCAACAATCCACTGGGCGTTGGCGGCACTTCGCTTCATGGTTGGGCGATCCCCACTCGAACTTTTCAGCAAAAGCTGTTTGGCAGCGATGGCGGGGAAACGGGCATCGACGATGAGTTTGCCGCTCGAGGTTTCCAGAACGTCGGCGCATGGATTCTCGGCAGGAACATGTTCGGGCCCGTTCGTGGCCCCTGGCCAGACGAGAGCTGGCGGGGTTGGTGGGGAGAGAACCCTGTGTATCGGGTGCCGGTGTTCGTGCTGACCCACCACGCGCGCGCGCCACTTGTCATGGAGGGAGGCACCACTTTCCACTTTGTGACGGGAGGCACCGCCGTTGCACTCGAACGCGCCCGCGAAGCTGCCGAAGGCAAAGATGTTCGCCTCGGTGGCGGAGTCAGTGTCATCCAACAGTATCTTCGCCATCGCGCTATCGATGAAATGCACATCGCCATATCGCCAGTCCTGCTCGGCTCCGGTGAGCGACTCTTCGAAGGCGTCAATCTTCCTGCCTTGGGCTATGCCTGCGTCAAGCACGAAGCCACGGCACGGGCCACGCATTTGGTTCTGTCTCGGCAGTGACCACCGTGACGCCTCACCCTGTTGCACCGGATTCGCCTGCGGCGAGCCCGCGTAGCAGGCCCGGCTTGCAAGCCGGAACGCGCACTGCGAGTGAGGGGCGTTGACCGGCGCGCCACCCGAACGCCGCCCTTGTGCCACCATGCGCGTTCAGTGGCAGGAGGAGGTCGCGATGGGTCTGGCCGAAGGCATTCGAAAGCACGGATTTCGCAAGTGGTACGAGCGTGAGCTGCTGCAGAGCCATGGTCACATGCTGCTGCTGCTGTTCTGCACCATCGGCCTGCTCGGCGCGTTTGAAGTCTTCAGCCGCAACTCGCCGCTGTCCGACCAGTTGAGCGTCGTCTTGTCGGGGTTGTTCTGCGTCGCCGTCGGCGTCTATTCGCTGCGCCGCTACCTGTACCTGCTGATGCGCGCCGAGGCCGTGGCCAACCAGGCCGTGTGCGCGCAGTGCCAGACGTATGGCCGGCTGGCCTTGCTCGGCGACGACCGCCGGGCCCAGCAGGTGAGCGTGCGCTGCAAGCACTGCGGGCACGACTGGCCGATCGAAGGCTGATCCTAGCCCCCCAGTCGCTTTGCTCCTGCCCCCAAGGGGCGCCGTTCAGCTTGGGGCGGCCCGGCGCTGAACGCTAGAACAACTGGCCGATCCCCATCGCGACGAAGGCCAGCACCAGGCTGCTCGCCAGCGGGACATGAAAGTCGCGCCCGAACATCCGCCAGCGAAAGTCGCCCGGCAAGCGGCCCAGGCCGATCTTGTCCAGCCAGGGGCGCAGGCTGCTGAACAGGATCAGCGCGAGGAAGACGACAAGGAGCCAGCGGATCATCTCAGCCGGCGTCGGGCCGCCCCCAAGCGGGCTGAGCGCCCCCTCGGGGGGCAGCGAACGAAGTGAGCTTGGGGGCAAGTCACAGCGTATGACTTCGGTCGCCGGTGGCGAAACCGACTGCGTCGAACTCGCAGCCGCGCGCGAAGCCGATCACTTTGAAGAGTTCGCCCATCTCGTGCTCATTCACCAGTTTCAGCGCATGGGCTCGCGCGGGCAGGTCGGCCGTTTGCAGGTGCTCGGCCAGGCCGCAGTTCAGCAGGAAGCGCGCTTGCGACGTGTAGCCCAGCACCTCGAACCCGGCGTCCTGCGCGGCCACGGCGATGCCACTGAAATTCACGTGGGCAGTGATGTCCTTTTCGCCCACGTCGGCCAGCGGGTCGGCGTCGGCGAGGTGCGCGCGGTGGCACATCAGCGTGCCGCCGTGGCGCTGCGGGTGGTAGTACTCGGCGTCGGGGAAGCCGTAGTCGATGAAGAACGCGGCGCCGCGGCTCAGCTTGCCGGCCAGCGTGGCGATGAAGGCCTCGGCCTGCGGATGGATTTCGGTCACGTAGCCGGGAACGAAGTGCTCGGCCGGCGGGGCGTCCAGCGGCGGCGCGAGCGGGGTCGGCCTGTCCTGCCAGGCGAAGCCTTCCGGCGTGACGCCGACGCCGCGCTCCAGCCACTGCGCGCCGTCCCAGTGCAGCAGTTGCACCGGCATCGCGTCGAGCACTTCGTTGCCGACGACAACGCCTTGCATGGCTTCATCAGGCCATGCATCGAGCCATGCGACCTTGTCGACGTGAGCCGCGAGCCGCTCGCGCTGGCGCTGGCGCAGGCTGGCCGACACCTCGACGATGGCATAGCGGCGCAGCCGCGCGCCCAGCGCTTCGAGCAACTGCGCGGCCAGCGCGCCCGAGCCGGCGCCGAACTCCCAGACCGTGTCGCTGCCGCTCGCGTCGAGTGCCTGCGCCACCTGTGTGGCCAGCGCCTGGCCGAACAGCGGCGAGAGCTCGGGCGCGGTCACGAAGTCGCTGCCCGAGGACGGCATCAACCCGAACTGGCGGCTGCCGCATGCGTAGTAGCCCAGGCCGGGCGCGTACAAGGCGAGCGCCATGAAACGGTCGAACGGCAACCAGCCACCGGCCTCGGCGATGGCACGGGCAATCTGCCGTTGCAGTGCCGGCGCGGATGCCGCCGATACACTCGACGCTTCTTCCTTGTTCAACGCCGCATCGCCCATCCAGGCATTGTAGGAACCGTGTCCTCCGCCCCCAGTCCAACGGCCCCAACGGCCCCATCGCCTTCTTTGCGGCCGACCGTGCTCGTCACCGGCGCAGCACGGCGCCTCGGCCGCGAGATCGCACTCGACCTGGCGCGGCATGGCTACAACGTGGCGGTTCACTACCGCGGCTCGGCCGCTGAAGCTGCCGCCACCGTGGCCGACGCCCAGGCGCTCGGCGCGCAGGCCTGGGCCTTTTGCGCCGACCTGGCCGACGAGGCCGCCTGCCGCGCGCTGGTGCCCGCAGTGGTGGCGCAATGCGGCCGGCTCGACGCCGTGGTGAACAACGCCTCGGCCTTCGAGCACGACACCGTGGCGAGCTTCAGCTACGCCGCGATGGATGCGCACTGGCGCGCCAACACCGCGCCCGCGATCGTGCTCGCGCAGGCGCTGCACCAGCACCTCACGGGCGCAGCCAACGGCCACGCTGCGCGCAACGGCTGCGTGGTCAACCTGCTCGACCAGAAGCTGTGGAATCCGAACCCCGACTACCTGTCGTACACGCTGTCGAAAGCCGCGCTGGAGGCTGCCACCACGCTGCTCGCGCAGGCGCTGGCGCCGCGGCTGCGGGTGGTCGGCGTCGCGCCCGGGGTGACGCTGGTCTCGGGCGAGATGACGGCGGCCGAGTTCAAGGCCTCCCACGCGCTCACGCCGCTGGCGCGCTCGTCGCAGCCGGACGACGTGGCGCGCGCGGTGCGCTTCCTGATCGAGTCGCCGGCCATCACCGGCACCACGCTGCTGGTCGATGGCGGCCAGCACCTGCAAGCCCAGTCGCGCGATGTGATGTTCCTCGCCCGCGACGACCTGGCAACGAACCCGAAAGCCTGACCCATGCAAAGCCTTCTCAGCCACGCGAGCCTGATGGACTGCCGGCGCCTCTTCCTGCGCGACTACGAGGTCTGGATCAACATCGGCGTGCACGACTTTGAAAAACGCGGCGAACAGCGCGTGCTGATCAACGTCGAGTTGTACGTGCCGCTGGCGCTGTCGACGCCCAAGGACGACGAGCTCGACGAAGTGGTGGACTACGATTTCATCCGCCGCAGCATTGCGCTGCGCGTCTCGAAAGGCCATGTCCATCTGCAGGAAACGCTGTGCGACGAGGTGCTGGCGCTGATGCTCGAACACCCGCGCGTGCGTGCCGCGCGCGTCTCGACCGAGAAGCCCGATGTGTACCCCGACTGCGCAGCCGTGGGCGTGGAAGTGTTCGGGATCAAGGACAGCCAATGAGTGCGGTGCTGCCCGCGGCTGAAGGCCACGCCGAAAGCCACGCCGAACGTCAGGCCGAGAGTCGCGAAAGAGAGCGCATGTCCCTCACGGCGCGCAACCGGTCTGGCGTCGAGGCGGCCAAGCTCGGCAAGCGGCTGCACCGCCAGGTCGGCCAGGCGATCATCGATTTCAACATGATCGAGCCCGGCGACAAGGTCATGGTCTGCGTCTCCGGCGGCAAGGACAGCCATGCGCTGCTCGACATCCTGCGCGCGCTGCAGAAGCGGGCCCCGGCGCCGTTCGAGATCGTCGCCGTCAACCTCGACCAGAAGCAGCCCGGCTTTCCGGCCGAGGTGCTGCCGAACTACCTGCGGGCCTTGGGCGTGCCGTTCCACATCGAAACCCAGGACACGTACTCCATCGTCAAGCGGCTGATCCCCGAAGGCAAGACGATGTGCAGCCTGTGCTCGCGCTTGCGCCGCGGCATCTTGTACCGCGTGGCGGGCGAACTCGGCGCGACCAAGATCGCGCTCGGCCACCACCGCGACGACATGCTGCAAACCTTCTTTTTGAACCTGTTCTTCGGCAGCCGGTTGAAGGCGATGCCGCCCAAGCTGGTCAGCGACGATGGCAAGAACATCGTGATCCGCCCGCTCGCCTACGTGGCTGAGGCCGACCTCGAACGCTGGGCCGCGCAGCGCGCCTACCCGATCATTCCGTGCACGCTGTGCGGCAACCAGGCCAACCTGCAACGGGTGCAGATGAAGCGCATGCTGCTCGACTGGGAGCGCCAGTATCCGGGCCGGCTCGACAACATGTTCACCGCGCTCGGCAACGTGGCGCCGTCGCACCTGCTGGACCGCAAGCTCTACCCGTTCACCACGCTCCAGACCACAGGCACGGCCGACCGCGAGGGCGACACCGCCTTCGATGCCGACGACGAGGCCACCTGCGCGCCCGCACCCGCGGCAAGCGCCAATGTGCGCTGGCAACTGCGGGATTGAGCGCCAGCGCGCAGCACCCGAGGAACCGCGATGTTCACCAAAACGCTTCCATCGTTTGCACTGGCTGCCTTGCTGGCAGCACTGCTTGCCGGCTGTGCAGCGACCCAGCTCGACGCCAACGTCCACACCGTCGGCACCTGGCCGCAGGGCCGCGCGCCCGGCACCTTTGCCTTCGAGCGCCTGCCCTCGCAACAGGCCCGCGCCGACGAGCAGGCCCGGCTGGAGGCGGCCGCGCAGCCGGCGCTGGAACTGGCGGGGTTCAAGCTCGCCACAGGCGCGCCGGCCGAAGTGCTGGTGCAGGTGGCCGACCGCAGCCTGCAGGGCTGGGTGGCAGGCCCCGAGCCGTTTTTCGGCCCGGGCTGGGGCGGCATGCCTGTGTACGGCGGGCGCTGGCGCAGCGGCCCGTGGGGCCCCGGCTGGGGCGGTGGCTGGGGCTACGGCTTCGGCGGCAGCGTGCCGTTCAGCCTGACCGAGGTGTCGGTGCTCATTCTGGATGCGCAGAGCCAGAAACCGCTGTACGAATCACGCGCGCTGAACGACGGTGCGCAGCCCGACCAGATCACCCGCGAGGCGCTGTTCGCCGCGGCGCTGAAAGACTTTCCGTTCAACGCGGTGAGCCCGCGCCGGGTCACCGTGGGGTTGCCGAAATAGGCTTCGGCGCCCATCGCGCTGAAGCGCGCTGAACCGGGTTCAGTG
>JANOVJ010000313.1:0-3327 GCA_031417295.1 bacterium
GACGTGGCCGTGGTGCTGATCGACGCGCGGCGCGGCGTGCTCACGCAGTCGCGGCGGCACAGCTTCCTGGTCTCGTTGATCGGCATCCGCAAGGTCGTGCTGGCGGTCAACAAGATGGACCTGATGGAGTACTCGGAGAAGGTCTTCAACCGGATCGTCGACGAATACCGCGAGTTCGCCAAGCACCTGGCGATCGAGGAGATCACGCCGATCCCGCTCTCGGCTCTGCGCGGCGACAACATGCTCGTGCCCAGCGACCACACGCCCTGGTATCACGGCCCGACGCTGATGGGCTACCTCGAGACCGTCGATGTCAGCGATGTGCGGCAGGACGCAGAGGCCTTCCGCCTGCCCGTGCAGTGGGTGAACCGGCCCGACCTCGACTTCCGCGGCTTCTCGGGGATGATCGCCAGCGGCATGGTCAAGCCCGGCGACCGCATCCGCGTGCAGCCTTCCGGCCGCGAAAGCACGGTGAGCCGCATCGTCACCGCCAACGGCGACCTGCCGCTGGCGGTGGCCGGGCAGTCGATCACGCTGACGCTGGCCGACGAGATCGACATCTCGCGCGGCGCCATCATCTCGAAGGCGATTGCGCCGGCCGAGGTGGCCGACCAGTTCGAGGCCACCATCGTCTGGATGGCCGAGGAGCCGATGTTCCCCGGCCGGCCTTACCTGCTGAAGATCGGCACCCAGACCGTGACCGCGACCGTGACCGAGCCGAAGTACAAGGTCAATGTCAACACGATGGAGCACCTGGCGGCGAAGAAACTCGACCTGAACGAGATCGGCGTCTGCAACATCGCGCTCGACCGCCCGATCGCATTCGACCCCTACACCGTCAACCGCGACACCGGCGGCTTTATCTTGATCGACCGGCTCAGCAACGGCACCATCGGCGCCGGCATGCTGCACTTCGCGCTGCGCCGGGCCCACAACATCCATCTGCAGCATGTCGATGTCGACCAGGCGGCGCGGTCGGCGATGAAGGGTCAGAAGCCCTGCGTCCTCTGGTTCACGGGGTTGTCCGGGGCGGGCAAGTCGACGATCGCGAACCTGGTCGAAAAGCGCCTCCACGCTTTCGGGCGCCACACTTACCTGCTCGACGGCGACAACCTGCGCCACGGCCTGAACAAGGACCTCGGGTTCACCGACGCCGATCGGGTCGAGAACGTGCGCCGGGTCGGCGAAGTGTCGCGGCTGATGGTCGACGCCGGGCTGATCGTGCTGACGGCTTTCATCTCGCCGTACCGGGCGGAACGAGCGCTCGCACGCAGCCTGGTGGCCGACGGCGAGTTCCTGGAGATTCATGTCGACACCTCGCTCGCAGTGGCCGAAAGCCGCGACGTGAAGGGGCTGTACCGCAAGGCACGGCTGGGCGAGCTGAAAAACTTTACCGGGATCGACGCGCCGTACGAAGCGCCGCAGAACCCGGCCTTGCGCGTCAACACCGAAGAGCACACCGCCGACGAAGCCGCGGACATGGTGGTGGCCCTGTTGAGGGAGCAAGGGCTGATCACCTGAGGTAGCGGCCAGCGCGGCCGCTGGCCCTGCCTCACCCGGCGCCTGCCGGGCGGCGCCGCGTTGCCTGCCGCCGCTACACTGTGCCGCGATCGACACCGGTCCGGCCCCAGGAGAAACGCCCTTGCTCCCCCACTTGATTCCCAGAGCGTCCCGTGCGCACGGGTGCACATGGTTGGCCGCTTGTGTCGCCCTGTTGATCGGCGGGTTCGCGATGCAGGCGTTTGGGCAGGGCGGCGGGAAAGAAGGGCGCAATCGCAAGGAGATTGCCGATGAGGGCGCGTCGATGCCGTTTCGCCCCGTCGACGGATCCAGCGTCGCACAGAACCCCCCGGATTTCAGCTGGCCGTGGCGCGCGGCAGGGGTGCGCTACGAGGTGCGGCTCAAAGGCCCGGATGGGCGCGTCCACAGACTGACCACCGAGCGCAACGCCTTGTCCTGGCCCGAAAGCCTGGTGCCGGGGGCCTACGAGTGGTCGGTGGCTTCGGCTGGCGATGCGGGCACACCGCGCCGCTTCACGCTGGCGGCCGATGCGGCCGCCTTCCTGGTGCCTTCTGACGCCGAATTGCTCAAGCGAGCCATCGACCGCCCTCGACCGCGCTACAACCCGACCGACCTGCCGGCCGCCCGTGACGCCGCCGCCCGGGTGATCGTCGACCGCGCGACGGCGGCGCTGGGACGCTCCAATGCCGAGCCCGAGGCGCTCGATCGCAGTGCGCGCCAGACCGACCGTCGAGCCTTTGCCGAGAACAAGGTCAAGGTCAAGCGAGAGGGGCAGGCCTCGGCGCAGCAACTCTCCGAGATCCTCTTCGCCTGGCGCTTGACCGGTGAGGCGAAGTTTCGCGACGAGGCGAAGCGGCTGCTGCTCGAGTTCACGGGCTGGGAGATCGATGGCGCCACCGGCGTCGGTGGCGTCCACGGCGTTGCCAGCAAGCTCGCCTGGACGATGGCATTGGCCTACGACTGGCTCTACGCCGACCTGTCGCCCGAGCTGCGGCAGCAGGTCCTGGGCAACCTCGTCCAGCGCGTCGGCTCGCTGCGGCAGGAGTTCTTCGCTGGCGACCGCATGGCCCGCAAACCCTACAACTCCCACGGCTGGGTGACCTGGGGCCACGCCGCGGCGGCGCTTGCGTTGATGGCGGGCGACGACAAACGGGCGAACGACCTGTTCCTCGATCTGGTCCCGGGCTACTTCACCTCGATCTCGCCGTGGGGCGGGGAGGACGGCGGTTTCGGCAACGGCACCTCGTACGCGCTGTCCGCGGTCGGGCACCTGGTGGTGCCGCTGGACATCCTGAGCGTCACGCTCGGTGTGAATGCCTACGCCAAGCCCTGGGCGCGCAACCTGGGGCGTTTCATCACCTACACCTACCCGCCTGGCGCGCCGGAAGCGCCGTTCGGCGACGGCGCCGAAGCGCGCTACGAGCGCGTCGATGGCGGCTCGATCAAGGCGCTTGCGCAGCGTGTCGACGAGCCCTTGATCAAGTGGTACGCGGGCAAGGTGAGCGCTGAGCCGCCCGACCCGTTGATCCTCCTTGCGGGTTCCTCGAAGGAGCGGCGCGCGCCCGCATTTCCCGGCGCGCCGAACTCCCAGCTCTTCGCCGACGTGGGCTGGGCCGCGATGCACAGCGACCTGGCCGATCCGGGCCGGGTGTCGGTGTACTTCATCAGCAGCCCCTACGGCTCGTTCAATCACAGCCATGCGGCGCAGAACGCGTTCGTGATCCAGGCCGGCGGCCAGACGCTGGCCAAGAGCAGCGGCTACTACGATTCGTATGCCTCGCCGCACTGGAAGCAGTGGTACCAGAC
>JANOVJ010000314.1:0-13110 GCA_031417295.1 bacterium
ACCCATTCGCCGTTGATCAGGCCGTCGGTCTTGAGCAGGGTCGGGTCTTTGAGGGTGGCGAGGGGTGAGGTTTTCATGTCCATGAGAGGTCTCCGGTTTCAGGCGGAACTGTAACGCCGTGGCTTCCCCTCGCGTCGGCGCGGTCCGGCTATAATCTGGTTGAATCAACCAAAAATTGAGGGCCTATGAGCGTGCAGACGATCGGGCTGTTCGAAGCCAAGACCCACTTGTCGGAACTGGTCGCCCGGGCCGAGCAGGGTGAAGAGGTCGTGATCACCCGCCACAACCGCCCGGTGGCGCGCATCGTGCCGTTTGTGGCGCCTGAGCGCGAGCCGGCGGCCCGCAAGGCGGCCCTGAAGGCCTTGCTGGCCTCGGCCGCCAAGCGCAAGCTCGGCATGGACTGGAAGGCGCTGCGCGACGAGGGCCGCAGGTGACCGCAGGGTCATTCGTGCTTGACACCTCGGTCACGCTCGGCGCTCTGTTCGCCGACGAGCAGGACGCCTATTCGCTGGCGGTGCTCGCCACGCTTTCGGAGGCTGTCGCAGTGGTGCCGCCGCTGTGGCACCTGGAGTTGGGCAACATCCTGGGCCGCGCGCTGAAGGCCGGCCGCATCAGCGCGCCCGAGCTTGCGACCAGTTGGGAGCGGCTTGGCGCGCTGGGCATCCAGGTGGTGCCCACGCCCGACGACGCGCGCCATTGGGCCGAGCGCTCGGTCGAGTGGAGCCTGACGGCCTACGATTGCTGCTATCTTGAACTCGCGCGCCAGCAGCGCGTGCCGCTCGCCACCAAGGATGCAGCGCTCGCTGCAGCCGCCCGGCGCATCGGCGTGACCGTGTACCTCTCCCGATCTGAAACGCTGCCATGAAAACCTCCGAGATCCGTTCCCAGTTCCTGGCCTTCTTCGAGGCCAAGGGCCACACCGTCGTCGCGTCGAGCCCGGTCGTGCCCGGTGACGACCCGACGCTGCTGTTCACCAACGCCGGCATGAACCAGTTCAAGGACGTGTTCCTGGGCTTCGACAAGCGGCCGTACCACCGCGCGACCAGCTCGCAAAAGTGCATCCGCGCCGGCGGCAAGCACAACGACCTGGAGAACGTGGGCTACACCGCGCGGCATCACACGTTTTTCGAGATGCTGGGCAACTTCAGCTTCGGCGATTACTTCAAGAAGGAAGCGATCAGCTACGCCTGGGAACTGCTGACCGAGGTCTTCAAGCTGCCGCAGGAGAAGCTCTGGGTCACGGTCTACGCCGAGGACGACGAGGCCTACCGCATTTGGAACGAGCAAGTGGGCGTGCCGGCCGAGCGCATCGTGCGCATCGGCGACAACAAGGGCGCGCGCTATGCGTCCGACAACTTCTGGATGATGGGCGACACCGGCCCCTGTGGCCCGTGCACCGAGATCTTCTACGACCACGGGCCCGAGATTCCCGGCGGCCCGCCGGGCTCGCCGAACGAAGACGGCGACCGCTACATCGAAATCTGGAACAACGTGTTCATGCAGTTCAACCGCGACGAAGCGGGCACGATGCACAAGTTGCCCAAGCCGAGCGTGGACACCGGCATGGGGCTGGAGCGGCTGGCCGCGGTGCTGCAGCGTGTGCATTCGAACTACGAGATCGATTCGTTCGTGACGCTGCTTGCCGCAGCCAGGGCGGCGGTCGATGCGGCGAGCGGTGCCGGGCCGGGAACCGGCCCTTCCGGCGCCGGGTGCGACGCGGATTCACCATCGCTGAAGGTGATTGCCGACCACATTCGCGCCTGTACCTTTACCGTCGCCGATGGCGTGATCCCCGGCAACGAAGGGCGTGGCTATGTGCTGCGCCGCATCGCGCGGCGGGCGATCCGTCATGGCTACAAGCTCGGTGCGCGCAAACCGTTCTTCCACACGCTGGTCGTCACCTTGGCCGAAGAAATGGGTGAGGCTTATCCCGAGCTGAAGCGCGAGCGGCTGCGCATCACCGAGGTGCTCAAGCAGGAGGAAGAAGGCTTCTTTCGCACCATCGCCAACGGTATGGAAATACTCGAAGCGGCGTTGGCTGGCGGCGCGAAGACGATCGATGGTGCAACGGCCTTCAAGCTCCACGACACCTACGGTTTCCCGCTCGACCTCACCGCCGATGTCTGCCGCGAACGCGGCGTCACGGTCGACAGTGCCGGCTTCGAGACCGCGATGAACCGCCAGCGTGAACAAGCCCGCGCGGCCGGCAAGTTCAAGATGGCGCAAGGCCTGGAATACATTGGCGCAGCCACCGCGTTCCACGGCTATGAGCACCTGGTGTGCGAGCACAGCAAGGTCACCGCGATCTACATCGACGGCACGCCGGTGCAGCGCGCCACTGCCGGCGACGACGTGGTGATCGTGCTCGATCACACGCCGTTCTACGCCGAGTCCGGCGGCCAGGTCGGCGACACCGGTGAGTTGCGCAATGCCCGCTCGCGGGTGCTCGTCGAAGACACGATCAAGGTCCAGGCGACGGTGTTCGGGCACCACGGCCGCATCGTCGAAGGCGAGATCGAACTCGGCGACGTGTTCGTCGCCAGGGTCGATGCCGAGAAGCGCGCGAAGACCGTGCGCAACCACAGCGTCACCCACCTGATGCACAAGGCGCTGCGTGAGGTGCTGGGCGGCCACGTGCAGCAGAAGGGCTCGCTCGTCAACGCCGATCGCACGCGCTTCGACTTCGCCCACAATGCGCCGCTGACCGAGGCGCAGATCGCCCAGGTCGAGGCGATCGTCAACGCCGAAATCCTCGCCAACGCGGCCACGCAGGCGCGCGTGATGTCGATCGACGATGCGCAGAAGACCGGCGCACTGATGCTCTTCGGCGAGAAGTATGGCGACGAAGTTCGCGTGCTCGACATCGGCTCCAGCCGCGAACTCTGCGGCGGCACGCACGTGCAGCGCAGCGGCGACATCGGCCTGTTCAAGATCGTTGCCGAAAGCGGTGTCGCGGCCGGTGTGCGGCGGGTCGAGGCGGTGACGGGCGACAACGCGCTGGCCTACCTGCAATCGCTCGAAGCCACCCTGAACCGCCTGGCGGGCACGCTGCGTTCCGCCGCATCGGAAGTGCCAGCGCGTGTGGGCCAGGTGCTGGAGCACGTGCGTGCGCTGGAGAAGGAGCTTGCTTCGCTGAAGGGCCGGCTCGCGTCGGCGCAGGGTGACGGCATGGTCGAACGGGCGGTTGATGTGAAGGGTCTCAAGGTGCTCGCGGCCGTGCTCGACGGCGCCGACGCCAAGAGCCTGCGCGAAACGATGGACCAGTTGAAGAACAAGCTCAAGTCGGCGGCCATCGTGCTGGCGGCGGTGGACGGCGGCAAGGTGCAACTCGCCGCCGGCGTCACCGCTGACGCGATCGGCCGCGTGAAAGCCGGCGAGCTCGTCAACTTCGTGGCCCAGCAGGTGGGTGGCAAGGGCGGCGGCAAGGCCGACCTGGCGATGGCCGGCGGGACCGACCCGAGCCGGCTCGACGCCGCGCTGGCCTCGGTGCCCGGCTGGGTGGCCGAGCGTGTGTAGCTGCGCCAGGCTGCGCTGGCGCGCAGCAACACCTCACAACGTGGAGAGTCGGCCATGACGCTGACCCTGCGCAGAGCCACCGTGGCCGACGCCGCCGCGTTCGCTCGCATCATGGGCGACCCGGCCGTCTACCCGGGCCTGATGCAGGTGCCCTACACCAACGAAGACATCTGGCGCACCCGGCTCGTCGAGATGACGGCGCCGGGCCCGGGCGACCTGATGCTCGTCGCCGAGCGCAGCGTCGATGGCCAGCCGCGCGTGGTCGGCAGTGCCGGGCTGCACCCGGTGTCGCCGCTGCTGCGGCTGCGCCACGTGGCCACGATCGGCATTTCGGTCGAGCCCGCGGCGCAACGGCAGGGTGTGGGCACGGCGCTGATGCAAGGCTTGTGCGACTTTGCCGACCGCTGGATGCAGGTGCAGCGGATCGGCCTCGAGGTCTACCCCGACAACCTGCGCGCGATCGCGCTGTACCGCAAGTTCGGGTTCCAGATCGAAGGCACGCAACGCGGCTTTGCGCTGCGCGACGGCGTGTATGTCGACTCGCTCAGCATGGGCCGGCTGCACCCGAACCCGCCCGTCGCGCCGGCACCGGCCGTGCCCGCCGTGCGGCCGGCCAAGCCGCTGACCCAGGTGCAGCACAGCACCGCCAGCGGCGGCTGGACGGTTCGCAGCTTCGACACGCCTGATCTCGACGCAGTAGCCGCGCTGCTGTCGCGCCGCGGCGTGGTCGAAGGCCTGCTCGCATCGCCCTTCGCACCGGGCGAACAGGTGCGCGAGCGGCTGGCCAAGCCGGCCCGCGACTGCGCGCTGGTGGCGCTGGCCGAGGGCCGCGTGATCGGCTATGCCAGCCTGGCGCTGCAGACGGCGCTGCGCCGCCGCCACGCCGCCGGCCTGATGCTCTTCGTTGCGCCCGAGTGGCAGCGCCGCGGCGTCGGCTCGGCGCTGCTGGCCGCGCTGCTCGACTGGGCCGATGGCTGGGCCGGGCTGCTGCGGGTCGAACTCGGTGTGCTCGAAGGCAACGTGGCGGCGCTGGCGCTTTACCGCCGCTTCGGCTTCGAGCTGGAAGCCACCCAGCGCGCCGCGGTGCTGCGCAACGGCGTGTTCGTCGATCTGCACGCGATGGCGCGGCTGCACCCCAGCCCGCCGCTTGTGGGCGTGCCGGCCCCGGCCTGAACCGGGCCGCCCGCGTTTTCGCTGCCTCGTCCTGGACTCACGGGCTACCGCCCTGCAACGTCGGATCTGCCTGCAACTGTGCTGAGCTCTGGAGCGTTCCGATGCAAACCCACCACCACCCCCTGCTCAACGGCGCGCCGGGCACCCGGCGCGAGGTTGTCAGCTTCCACTACGGGCCGGCGAACAGCAGGCGCAAGGTCTACGTTCAGGCCTCGCTGCACGCCGACGAGTTGCCGGGCATGCTGGTCGCGCACCATCTGCGCCAGAAGCTGCTGGTGCTCGAAGCGCAGGGCGCGCTGCTGGGCGAGGTGGTGGTGGTGCCGGTCGCGAACCCGATTGGCCTCGCGCAGACGCTGCTGCGCGCACCGCAGGGCCGCTTCGACCTGGCCAGTGGCGAGAATTTCAACCGTCATTACGTGCCACTCCTGGCGCCGGTGCGGGAGCGCATTGAAGGCCTGCTCGGTGCTGACGAGGCCACCAACACCGGCCTGATCCGCGATGCCTTGCGCGAGGCCGTGGCGGCGGCGCCGGCCGAGACCGAGCTGGGCCACCTGCGCAAGACCTTGCTCGGCCTGGCCTGCGACGCCGAAGTCGTGCTCGACCTGCACTGCGACTGCGAGTCGGTGCTGCACCTCTACACCGGCACGCCGCTGTGGCCGCAGGCCGAGCCGCTGGCGCGTTGCCTCGGCGCGCAGGCCACGCTGCTGGCGACCGAGTCGGGCGACAACCCGTTCGACGAGGCCTGCGCACAAACCTGGTGGCAACTTGACGCGCACTTCGAGGGCCGGCATCCGGTGGCGCTGGGCTGCCTCGCGGTGACGGTGGAGTTGCGCGGTGAGGCCGAGGTGAGTCACCCGCAGGCCGAGCGCGATGCGCAGGCGCTGCTCGACTTTCTGCAGCACCGCGGCGTGGTCGCTGGCGCCGCCCCGGCGTTGCCGCCGCTGCTGCAGCCGGCCACGCCGTTGGCGGGCTCGGAAGCCATCACCACCCCGGCAAGCGGTGTGCTGGTATTCCTGCGCCAGCCGGGCGAATGGATCACCGTGGGCGACGCGGTGGCCGAGGTGGTGGACCCGCTGACGGGCCAGGTCAGCGCGTTGCGCAGCCGCACCGAAGGTGTGATGTATGCGCGCGAAACGCGGCGCTACGTGAACGCCGGCGCCAGCGTTTGCAAGGTCGCCGGGCAGCACGCGTTTCGCAGCGGCAAGCTGCTCAGTGCTTGAATTGATCCCGAACTGAACCCGGTGCCATGGACGAATCGAGCAAGACCCTGCTTTACCTCTCGGCCGCCGAGCGCGCGCTGCTGCGCGGCCGCGTGCTCGACATCGGTGCCGGCGACGACCCGGTGACGCCCGCGGCTGTGGCGTTCGACCTGAGCCAGGGCGACGCGAACCACATCGTTGCGTTCGAGCCGGGAAGTTTCGACTGTGTCTACTCGTCGCACTGCCTGGAGCACATGCACGACCCGGTGGCGAGCCTCGCCAACTGGTGGTCGCTGGTGCGGCCCGGCGGCCACTTGTTCCTGGTGGTGCCGGACGAAGACCTGTACGAGCAAGGCCACTTTCCGAGCCGCTTCAACAGCGACCACAAGAGCACGTTCACGATTGCGAAGAAGCGCAGTTGGTCGGCGCGTTCGTTCAACCTGCTCGACCTGTGCCTGGCGCTGCCCGGCGCGCAGGTGCTGAGCGTGCGCCTGAACGACATCGGCTTCGAGCGCGGCACCGCGCATCACGGGCCGTTGCGGCGCAACCCGGTGCTGAAACCGCTGGCGCGCCTGTACCGCGGCCTGCGCAAGCGCGGCTGGGCAGGGCGCCGCGACTGGTTCGAGCGCCTGGCCGCGGCCACGCTCGGCGTCGACCAGACGCGCGGCGCGGCTCTGGCGCAGATCGAGGCGGTGGTGCGGCGGGTGGCGTAGTTCGTCAGCGCCGGGCCGAATGGCTTCGTCAGGGCTGTGGCCGGATGCGGCCGAGTGCCACAAATGCCGCGTCCGCGATGGCCTGCGGTGCGATGTCATCGACTGAACCTGACGGTGAAACCAGGCTCGTGCCCCGCTGGCCGAGTGGCAGGCGCCACTGCGGATCGATCGCGGCCGTGAACAGCGAAACCACCGGCGCTGGCGTGGCCAGCGCCAGGTGCATCAGCCCGCCATCGGCGCACACCGCCACACTTGCGCTGGCGAACAAGGCATGGGCCTGGTGCAGGTCGGCGTGGCCCACAAGGTCGAGCACCGGGATGCGCCCGGCAACGGCCGCGACCACCGCGTCGGCCAGCGCGCGGCCGTTGTCGCTGCCGATCAGCACCAGTTGCTGCACACCCCGCGCGATCAACCGCTCGGCCACAGCGGGCCATCGTCGATAGGTGCGCTCGGCGTGCACGCCGCCGATCGCGAGCCCGACGCTTGGCAGGTGTCCCGCCTGTTCAGCCGCCCAGCGTGCTGCCGCTTCGCGAAGATGCAGCTTTTGCGCGGAGTGCAACGCCAGTGCGTCGGCGTCGAGCGTCAAGCCGAGCAGGTCGCCCAGGCGGCGGGTGGCAAAGCGCGCGCGGTGAAAGTCCGGCCCGTCGTAGTAGCCGTGCAGCGAGACCCAAGGCAGCCCGGGCAGCCGCTCGCGCTTGCGCCGCCAGGCCTTTCGGTCGTGGCTGAGGGCGATGACGAAGTCGTAGTTTTCGGGCTGGATCTCGTCCGGGCGCGACAGGCTTCGATTGAGCCACGGGTCGCCTTCAAACAGCGCGGCGATGTGAGGCGCGGCGAACAGATCCAGCGCCACGCCGTGTTCGGCCAACAGGCTGCGCGGCGCCAGGTCCATCATCGCGTCGCCGATCTGCGGCATGCCTTGGTGCACCCACAACGCGCGCCGCCAGGCGGGATCGATGCGCGCGCGCAGCAGCGGGGCCTGGCCGCTCAGGCCGAGCAGCCATTGCCGGCGCGCCGTGCGGGCGGCCAACTTGAGCATGCCCTTGCGGGCGCGAAAGGCAGCATCGTCGGCTGGTACAGGCTGGCTCAGCGGCTGCAGGACGCAGGCCTGCGCCAAGGCCGCCGGCCACCAGCTGACGGGCTCGGCGTTCACCAGGCGTCAGGCTTTCGCGGCCGGCTTGTCGCGCGGCACGCGGCCCATCAGGTAGAACTCGTCATTGGGCCGCATCGAAGTCATGTTCGCCATCCGGTTCGACAGGCCGAACAGGCCGCTGATGGCGCCGATGTCCCACGCATCCTCGTCGCTGAAGCCGTGCGCGTGCAGGGCGGCGAAGTCGGCGTCGCCTATCGAACCGGAATCGGTGCAGACCTTCATGGCAAACCCAAGCATGGCCTTCTGGCGTGCGGTGATGTCGGCCTTCAGATAGTTCACTGCTACCTGCTCGGCCAGCAGCGGGCTCTTCTCGAAGATCCGCAGCAACGCGCCGTGCGCGACCACGCAGTAGAGGCAGCGGTTGGCAGCGCTGGTGGCGACGACGATCATCTCTTTCTCGCCCTTGCTGAGGCCCGACTCGCGCAGCATCAGCGCGTCGTGGTACGCGAAGAAGGCGCGGAATTCGTCGGGCCGGTGGGCGAGGGCGAGGAACACGTTCGGGACGAAGCCCGACTTCTCCTGCACTTCGAGGATGCGCTGGCGCAAATCGGCCGGCAGGCTGTCGATGGACGGGACCGGGAAGCGGCTGATGGGTGGGGTCATGTCGGGGCTCCAGGCGGGGCGGGATCGTTGGGCGAGGCGGGTGTTCCCTGCGCCGGTGCGGCAAGCACATACGGCGTGAGCGGCGTGAGGTTCAGCCCGCGCTGTGGCCCGGGAAGCAGCGCCAGCGCCACTTGCTGCGGAGCCAGTGCCGCCATGCACCGGCAAGCGCCATTCTCGCAGCGGCGCCCGTGCGGGCAGCGTCGGTGCGCCTGCACCCCCACGGCTGCCGCGCCGACGGGCGCCCAGCGATCCAGCGCGACGCCCTTGCGCGGCGCGTACAAGCCGAGCGCGGGGGTGCCGAGCGCCGCGGCCAGGTGCAGCGGCCCGGTGCTGCACGCCGCCATCGCCCGCGCGCGGCGCAGCAGCACGCTGAGTTGGGCGATGTCGAGCCGGCCGCTCGCATCGACCACGTTGGCCGGCCGCTGCGAAGGTGGCCAGGCTTGCGCGAGGCGCTCGCGTTCGGCGGACGAGCCGGTGATGACCACCGGCACGTTGTCGCGGGCGAGAACCCGCGCCGCTTCGATCCAATGCTGCAGCGGCCACTCGCGGCCGTGGCCCATCGAGAACGGATGCAGCACGACATGGCCTTGAGCGGGCAGGTCGTCCGGCAGTGTGGCCGGCTCAGGTTCGAGAGGCCGCTCGCCGCGCAGTTCGGCGGGTGACGCGGCGGCGCCGTGGCCGAACGGCAGCAGCAGCCGCAGGTTGCGCTGTGCTTCGTGGCGTGGCCAGCCCCAGCGGCTGGCATGCACGAGGTGGTTGAACCAGCGCGGGCGCGCGCGTGCGCTGGCGCGGCCGATGCGGATGGGCAACGCCGCTACGCGATCAATCGCGCCCAGAACGCTCGCGCCGACATCGGCAAACGAAAGGATCGCGTCGAAAGGGTGCAGGTTGAGGCCTTCCACATCGTCGCTGGCGCGGAAGGCATGCACGCCCATCATTGCGACGATGGGCCTAAAAGCAGCGCGGCCGATCCAGGTCAACTGTGTGCCGGCGGATGCCCGCTGAATGCGGCGCAACGCCGGCAGCACGACGAGCGCGTCGCCCAGCCCGACCGGCCAGACGATCAGCAGGCGTTCGGGCCAGGGCAAGTGGCGCCGGGTTGCGTCAAGCGGCTCAAACAGCCCCCAGCGCCTGACGCGATCCATCAACCGCGTCAGCCCCGAAACTGCAACGCATGAAGCCGCGCATACAACCCACCCCGCGCCAACAGTTCGGCGTGCGGGCCTTGCTCCGCCACGCGCCCCGCCTCCAGCGCGACGATGCGGTCCGCCCCCTCGATGGTCGACAGCCGGTGCGCAACCACCAGCGACGTGCGGCCCTGCATCATCACTTCGAGCGCGGCCTTCACCTGGCGCTCCGACTCCGAATCGAGCGCCGAGGTGGCCTCGTCGAGGATCAGGATCGGCGCGTCCTTGTAGATCGCCCGCGCGATGGCGAGGCGCTGGCGCTGGCCGCCCGACAGCTCGCCACCGTTGTGGCCGATCATCGAGTCGATGCCGTTCGGCAGCGTCGCCACAAACTCGCTCAGGTAGGCGCCGCGCAGCGCCTCGTTCACGCGCTCACGGTCGAGCTCCGCGCCGAGGCAAACGTTCTCGGCCACGGTGTCGTTGAACAGCACCACGTCCTGGCTGACCAGCGCGAACTGGCGTCGCAGCGCGTGGATGTTCCATTCGGTCAGCGGGTGCCCGTCGAGCCACAGCGCGCCCGATGTCGGGTCGATGAAGCGCGGCAGCAGGTTCACGAACGTGGACTTGCCCGCACCTGACGGCCCGACCAGCGCCACTGCCTCGCCGGCCTTCAGCGTGAGGCTCACGTCGTCGAGCGCGGGCGCCTGGTCGTCGCGGTAGCGCAGCGTCACGTTGCGCAGTTCCAGGTCGCCCTTGGAGCGGCCGGGGTCGAAGCTGCCGCTTTGTTCGAGCGGGCTCTCGTCGATCAGCGCCACGCCGCGCTCCAGCGCCGCCATGCCGCGCGTGATCGGCCCGGCCACGCCGGACAGGCCCTTGATCGGCGAGATGATCATCAGCATCGCGGTGATGAACGAGGCGAAGCTGCCGACCGTGCCGCCCGACGTGCCGCTCTGCCAGATGGCCACCACCAGTACCGCCGAGAGCGCGCAGGCGGCCAGCACCTGCGTAACCGGCGTCATCGTCGAGCCCGCGACCACGGCCTTCAGCGCCAGCCGGCGCAGGCTGTCGCTGCTCTGCGCGAAGCGCTTCGCTTCGGTCGGCTCGGCGCCGTGAAGGCGCACGATGCGCCAGGCCTGCACGTTTTCTTCCACCACATAGGCCAGCTCGTCGGTGGCCGTCTGCCCGGCCACGGTGAGCCGGTGTAGGCGAACGCTGAGGGTCTTCATCACCCAGGCCACGGTGGGCAGCAGAACGCCGACAAACAAGGTCATCTGCCAGTTCAGCCAGATCAGGTAGCCGAGCAGGGCAATCAGCGAAAACGTGTCCTTCACGATCGACAGGACCGAGCTCACCAACTGGTTGGCGCCGTTCTGCACCTCGTAGACCAGGGTGTTGGTCAGGCTGCTCGCGGTATGACGGGTGAACAGGGCGGGCTGCGCCGCGAGCAGGTGCTCGAACATCGCGCGCCGCATCTCGAAGATGCCGCGGTTGGCCGACCAGGACAGCGCGTAGTTGGCAATGAACCCGGCCGCGCCGCGCAACGCGAACAGGCCGATGATCACCAGCGGTACCAGCCACAGCGGCACGCCGCCGGCCTGGAAACCCTTGTCGAGCAGCGGCTGCATCAGCGCTGGCAGTACCGGCTCGGTGGCGGCGCCGACGAGCGACGCGAGGGTGGCCACCACGAACCCGGCCCGGCTGTTGCCGAAGTAGGGCTTGATGCGGGCGAGTCGGCGCTTTAGCGAGGCGGTGGCAGCAGGCATCTGGCAGAAATTATCCCATGCACACGCCGCCTACAATCCGCGCTGCAATGCCGACCCTCTCTGTCTACGTCATCGCCTACAACGAAGCCGAAAAGATCCACGAAGCCCTGTCCTCGGTGCTCTGGGCCGACGAGATCGTGCTGATCGACTCGCACAGCACCGACGGCACGCAGGCCATTGCCACCGCGCTCGGCGCGCGTGTCGAGCAGGTCGAGTTCAACGGCTTCGGCGACCTGCGCAATCAGGCGATTGCCAAGTGCAGCGGCGACTGGATCTTCAGCCTCGACTCCGACGAGCGCTGCACGCCAGAAGTGCGCGACGAGGTGCTCGCGCTGATCGCCTCGGCCGACGCGCGCGACGCCTACCTGGTGCCGCGGCGCAACTATTTCATGGGCCGCTGGATACGATATTCCGGCTGGTACCCGAACTTTCGGCAACCGCAACTGTTCAAACGCGGCGCGATGGCTTATGAAAACGACCCCGTGCACGAACGCTATCGGCTGCTGACCGACAAAGCGCCCGGCCGCCTGCACAACGCGATCTGGCAGTTGCCGTTCAAGAACCTCGATGAAGTGGTCAGCAAGCTGAACCGCTATTCGACCCTGGGTGCGACGAAGGTGAAGCCGGGCCGGGCCTCGATGCCGCGGGCCGTGGCGAGCGCGGCCTGGGCCTTCACCCGGCACTTCGTGTTCAAGCGCGGCGTGCTCGACGGCTGGCCGGGCTTCGTGATTGCCTTCGCCTATGCCGAGCAGACGTTTTACCGCTACGCCAAGCGCGTCGAGCAAGACGCTTCGTGGAGCCCGCCGGTGCAAGCGCCGGTTCGGCGCGTGGGCGTTGTTGTGCAGCCTTCAGAAAGGCCCCAAGGGCAATGACCGACATGCTGAAGAGACTGAAGAGAGGTACCGTGATCGCCTGTGTGTTGGCCCTTGGCGCTCCAGCCGCGATGGCCCAGTTCCGGGTCGAGATATCAGGCGTCGGCGGCACGCAGTTGCCGATCGCGATCGCCAAATTCAAGGACGAAGACAAGGCCCCGCAGCCGGTCTCGGCCATCATCCGCGCCGACCTGGAACGCAGCGGCTTGTTCCGCAGCGTCAACGCACCCGAAGTGCTCGACGAAACCGCGCAGCCGACGATGACCGACTGGCGCGCACGCGGCGCCGATGCGCTGCTGACCGGCTCGGCCTCGCGCCTGGCCGACGGCCGCTTCGACGTGCGCTTCAGGCTCTGGGACGTGGTCAAGGGGCAGCCGCTGCTGGCCCAAAGCACGGCGGTTCCGGCAGCCGACCTGCGCCTTGCGGCGCACCGCATCGCCGACAGCGTGTACGAGAAACTCACCGGCGACAAGGGCGTGTTCTCGACCCGGATCGCCTACGTCACCAAGGCCGGCAACCGCTTCACGCTGCGCATTGCCGATGCCGATGGCGAGGGTGGGCAGATCGCGTTGACGAGCCCTGAGCCGATCATCTCGCCGTCATGGTCGGCCGACGGGCGCGAGCTGGCCTATGTGTCGTTCGAGAGCCAGAAGGCGGTTGTCTGGGCGCAAGACGTGGCCAGCGGCAAGCGCCGCGCGGTGGCCAACTTTCGCGGCTCGAACAGCGCACCGGCCTGGTCGCCCGACGGCAAGCAGATGGCTGTGACCTTGTCGCGCGACGGCGGCTCGCAGCTCTACCTGATGGACCGCAGCGGCGAGAACCTGCGCCGGCTGACGACGAGCAATGCGATCGACACCGAACCGGTGTTTTCGCCCGACGGCCGCAGCCTGTATTTCGTGAGCGATCGCGGCGGCGGCCCGCAGATCTACCGCATGCCGGCGGCGGGCGGCGCGGCCGAGCGCGTCACGTTCACCGGTGGCTACAACATCAGCCC
>JANOVJ010000315.1:0-14812 GCA_031417295.1 bacterium
CCGGTCTGGTACACCGCGCAGGGGCAGGGCGCGCTCGGCCGGCTCGACCCGGCGAGCGGCAAGGTCGAGCAGATCGCGCTCGGTGCCGGCTCGGCGCCGCACGGCGTGATCGTCGGGCCCGACGGCGCGCCGTGGGTGACCGATGGCGGGCTGAATGCCATCGTGCGCGTGGACCCGGTGACGCGCGAGGTGAAGCGCTGGCCGCTGCCGGTGACCGCCTACACCAACCTCAACACCGCCACCTTCGACAAGGCCGGGCGGCTGTGGTTCACCGGCCAAGCCGGCTACCACGGCCGGCTCGACCCGGCGACGGGCCAGGTCGATGTCTGGAAATCGCCGCGCGGCAGCGGGCCCTACGGCATCGCGACCACGCCTTCGGGCGAGGTCTACTTCGCCTCGCTCGCCGGCAGCCACATTGCGCGGATCGATCTGGCCACGGGCGAGGCGACACCCATCGACCCGCCGACGCCGGGCCAGGGCGCGCGCCGCGTCTGGAGCGATTCGACCGGGCGGGTCTGGGTCAGCGAATGGCAGTCGGGCCAGGTCAGCGTGTTCGACCCGGCACAGAAAACCTGGCGCGCGTGGAAGCTGCCCGGCGCGTCGCCGCGGCCGTACTCTGTGTGGGTGGACGAGCGCGACGGCGTCTGGCTGACCGACTTTTCAGCCAATGCCATCGTCCGCTTCGACCCGCAGACCGAGCGCTTCGAGAGCTTTCCGAGCACCGCGCCCGGCGCCGCGGTGCGCCAGATGCTGGGCCGCGCCGGCGAAGCCTGGGGGGCCGAGTCGGGCGCCGACAGATTGATCGTGATTCGCCACTGAGCGACAAGGAGCATTGATGAAGCTGGGCATCGAAGGCAAATGGGCGCTCGTCTGCGCCGCGAGCAAGGGCCTGGGCAAGGGCTGCGCGCAGGCGCTGGCAGCGGAGGGCGTGAACGTGGTGATCACGGCGCGGGGTGCCGACGTGCTGGAGGCGACCGCGGCCGGGTTGCGCGCGGCGAACCCGGCGGTCGAGGTGCGCGCGGTGGCCGGCGACATCACCACGCCCGAAGGCCGCGCGGCTGCGCTGGCGGCGTGCCCGCAAGTCGACATCCTGATCAACAACGCTGGCGGTCCGCCGCCGGGCGACTTCCGCGACTGGCATCGAGACGCCTGGATCAAGGCGCTCGACGCCAACATGCTGACCCCGATCGAGCTGATCCGCGCCACGGTGGACGCGATGGCACAGCGCGGCTTCGGGCGCATCGTCAACATCACCTCGGGCGCGGTGAAGGCGCCGATCGACGTGCTCGGCTTGAGCAACGGCGCGCGCTCGGGGCTCACCGGCTTCGTCGCCGGCCTGGCGCGCAGCGGCGTTGCGGCGCAGGGCGTGACGATCAACGGCCTGCTGCCGGGCGCATTCGATACCGACCGGCTGCGCGTTGCGATGCAGGGCGCGGCGCAGAAATCAGGGCAGCCGCTCGATGCCTTGCTGGCCCACCGCGCCGGGTCGATTCCGGCAAAACGCTTCGGCACCGCGCAAGAGTTCGGCGCGGTGTGCGCGTTCCTTTGCAGCGCGCATGCGGGCTACCTGACGGGGCAGAACATCCTGCTCGACGGCGGGGCCTATCCGGGGACGTTCTGAATTCGGGCGGTCAGATTCGCGCCAGCCGCTCGATCGCCAGCGCCAGCGTCTCGTCCTTCTTCGCGAAGCAGAAGCGCGCGAAGCGTTGCTCCAGGCCGTCGCGGTAGAACACCGAGAGCGGGATCGCGGCAACACCGATCTCGCGCGTCAGCCACTGGCAGAAATCTGTCTCGCTGGCGTCGCTGATGGCCGAGTAGTCGACGCACAGGAAGTAGCTGCCCGCGCTCGGCAACAGCTTGAAGCGTGTGGCGGCCAAACCGGCGCGGAACAGGTCGCGCTTGCGCTGGTAGAACGCGGCCAGTTCAAGGTGCGGCCGCGGGTCGGCCATGTAGGCCGCGAGCGCGTGCTGCATCGGCGTGTTGACGGTGAACACGTTGAACTGGTGGACCTTGCGAAACTCGGCCATCAGCGCTGCCGGCGCGGCGACGTAGCCGATCTTCCAGCCGGTGACGTGGTAGGTCTTGCCGAAGCTCGACACGACGAAGGCACGCGCCGCCAGTTCCGGGAAGCGCGCTGCGCTTTCATGCGCCGCGCCGTCGTACACCATGTGCTCGTAGACCTCGTCGGCGATCACGATCACGTTCGTCGGTCGCAGCAGCTCGGCCAGGCGGTGCATGTCGTCGGCGCTCCAGACGGTGGCGCTCGGGTTGTGCGGCGTGTTGATCAGGATCGCCCGCGTGCGCGGCGACAGCGCGGCGGCTATGGCCCCGAAGTTCGGCCGGAACGTGCCCGCATCCAGCGCCACGTGCACGGCCGTTCCACCGGCGAGCACGATGTTCGGTTCGTAGCTGTCGTAGGCCGGTTCGAGCACGATCACTTCGTCGCCGGGGTGCACGATGGCGAGGATCGCGGTCAGGATCGCCTGCGTCGCGCCGGCCGTGATGGTGATCTCGCTGCCGGGGTCGCAGTGCCCGCCGTACAGCGCTTCGATCTTCGCCGCCACGGCTTCGCGCAGCACCGGCACGCCGGGCATCGGCGGGTACTGGTTCAGGCCGGCGCGCATCGCGCGGTTGACGGCATCGAGCAGCGTCGGGTCGCAATCGAAATCGGGGAAGCCCTGGCCCAGGTTGACCGCGCCGTGCTGCTGCGCCAGGCCCGACATCACGGTGAAGATGGTCGTACCGACGCGCGGCAGGCGGCTTTGCAGGCGGGGGGTGGTGAAGGCGAGGGCGTGGTTCATAGCTGGTAGTCGGAAGAGTCGCCGTTCATTGCGCGCTCGACGAGTGCACGGCTCAGCCGGCTGGAAATTTGCTCCGCAAAAGCGTAGACGAAGTTGCGCAGATACGCCCCGCGCTTGAACGCGACCCGGGCCACGTTCTGCCCGAACAGATGGCCGACCGGGCGCGACACCAGGTCGCCGCCGGGCGGGTCGTCGCGCACCGCCATCTCGGCAACGATGCCCACGCCCAGGCCGAGCCGCACGTAGGTCTTGATCACGTCGGAGTCGATCGCTTCGAGCACCACGTTCGGCTTCAAGCGCCGCGCTGCGAAGGCGCTGTCGATCCGCGTCCGGCCCGTGAACGACGGGTGGTAGGAGATCAACGGCAGCGTCGCCAGGTCTTCGAGCGAAATGCGCTCCAGCTGCGCTAGCGGATGCCCGGCCGGAACGACGGCCACGTGCAGCCATTCGTAGCACGGCAGCGTCACCAGCTCGGTGTAGTTGCTGAGCGACTCGGTGGCCAGGCCGATGTCGGCCACCTCTTCCAGCAGCATTTGCGCCACCTGGTCGGGCGTGCCCTGGTGCAGGCTGACGTTGACCTTGGGGAAGCGCTTGCGCAGGGCTGCCACTGGCTCGGGCAGCACGTAGCGCGCTTGCGTGTGGGTGGTCGCGATCGACAGCGTGCCGGCGTCCTGCTTCGAGTATTCATCGCCGATGCGCTTCAGGTTGCCGACCTCGCGCATGATCGCTTCGATTGCGCGCAGCACCTCCTGCCCCGGCTCGGTGACGCGGCGCAGCCGCTTGCCGTGGCGGGCGAAGATGTCGACGCCGAGCTCGTCCTCGAGTTCGAGGATCGCCTTCGACACGCCGGGCTGCGAGGTGTGCAGCGCCTTGGCGGTTTCGGTGAGATTGAGGTTGCGCCGGACGGCCTCCTGGACGAACCGGAATTGGTGCAGGTTCATGGGCCTGTGCGGATGGGGGTGGGGGTGGAGATAGAGACGCGGCCGCGATTATTTCACTGCGGCAGGTCGCTTGCGACGGCGAGCAGGCGCAGCGCCTCGGCCGCCATCGCCGCGACCACGGCCTCGGCCTCGCCGATCGCTGGCTGCAAGCGCCACTGCACCGCCGGATGCTGCGCAGCGAGTTGGCTCAGCAAGACCGGCAGGTCCTTGCGCACATGGCCGCCGGCGCCGAGAAAAAGCGGCAGCACGTCCACCGTGCTGCAGCCCGCCGCTGCCAGCCGCTGCCCGGCCTCCAGCAGGTCGGGCGCCATGAATTCGAGGAAGGCGAGCTCGAGCGCCAGCCCGGGCTGCCCGACGCGGATGCGCTGCGCCACCGCCTCGAACGGCAGCGCCCAGCGCGGGTCGCGCGCGCCGTGTGCGAAAAGCAAAAGCCCTTGTGTCAATGGAGCCCCCCGCCCGCCGAGTACAGCGGTCGGCCCCCCAGGGGGGCGTGGGCCGGCTTGGGGGCGGCCTGGCGCTCGGCCCACGCTCGCCAGGCTGACGGGGTAGTCGTCGTGAGCATCAGCGGTACCGCACCAGCCAACTGAACGCCGCCATCGACAGCAGCAGGTAGAACGCGCTCGGCGCCGAGGCCACGATCCACGGCGTCCAGTTGCTCAGCAGGCCGACATGGCTGGCCACGTTGTTCAGCAGCACGAAGCTGATGCCGAGCATGATGCCGCCGAAGACCTTCAGGCTGACGCCGCCGCTGCGTGCGTGCATGTAGGCAAACGGCAGTGCCAGCGCAATCATCACCAGGCACGCGAACGGGTACAGCGCACGCTTCCAGAACTGGATCTCGTGGCGCTGCGAGGCCTGGCCGTTATCGGCCAGGTGGCGGACGTAGAGGAACAGGTCCTGGGTCGACATCGTCGCCAGCGGCAGCACGGCTGCGGCCACCACGTCGGCGCTCAGCGTGCTGGGCCAGACCAGGCGGTCGTGCCGGCTCGCATGCACCTGGCCCGCCGCGCCGTTGGCGGCGGCCCAGTCGGTGACGCGGGCGTCGGTGAGCAGCCAGTTGGCGTCTTTGTCGACCTTGCCGGTTTCGGCGGAAATGCGCGAGAGCAACCGGCCGTCGCTGTCGAACTCGAAGATGCGCACGTTGCGCAGCACGCCGCCGCCGCTGGCGCTGGAGACGTTGACCGAATAGGAGCGCTCGCCCTCCGGCGTTGCCCGCTTGTCCTTGAGCCAGGCACCGGCGCGATCGAGCTTGAGGCTGCCGCGAAAGTTGGCCTTGAAAGAAGCGGCCTGGGTCTCACTCAGCGGTGCGATGTAGTCGCCGAGCAAAAAGGTGAACAACGCGAAGGCCGCGCCAAGGCCGGCCAGGGTGCCCAGCGCCCTGCCAGGCCCGAGCCCGCCGGTGCGCAGGATCGTGAACTCCGAAGACTGTGCCAGGCTGGCCAGCGCATAGATCGCGCCAATCAGCACCGCGATCGGCGCCAGCTCGTACAGGTGGCCGGGAACAAAGAGCAGGCAATAGACTGCCGCGTGGGCCGCGGTGTAGCCCTTCTCGTTGCCCTTGGCCAGTTCGGCCACGAAATCGAAGAAGAAGAACAGCGACAGGAACGCGACTGCGACGAAGACCACCGACTTGGCAATCTCACCATAGAGCAGGCGGCGAACCGTCTTCACGGCGCGGTGGCGCGACGCCACGGCCTGAACCAGGGGCGCGACTGGGCATGATCGCGCCACCACAGCAGCGCCAGCGCCAGCAGGAACATGCCGCCGTGGATGGCGATCAGCATCGTGCCCATGCCTACCTTGCCAGCGGCGATCCACGCCTGCGACAGGTTGATCAGATTGAAGTAGACGACGAAGGCCAGCAGCGCCAGCAGCAGGTTCCAGCTGCTGGCGCGGCGCGGGTTGGTGGCGGAGAGCCCGATCGCCAGCAACAGCAGGTTGGCGGCGCCCAGCACGAGCCCGATGCGCCAGGCCAGCTCGCCCTGGAAAGCAGCGGTCGGCTGGCGCAGCAGCTCGAGCGTGCTGCGTGCGGTGGCCGGCAGGTTGGCGATGGCGCTGGGCAGCTTCTCGCCCACCAGCGCGCGGTAGCTCTCGAAGCGCGCCAGCGTGCGCTCGCCGCTGACCAGGTTCTCTTCATTGCGTTGGCCGCGTTCGAGCAGGATGAAGCGGTCGTCGCCCTCGAATTCGATCCGCCCCTCGCGCGCGGTGGTCACGGCCTCGGTGTCGCCCTGCAAGGTCAGCACGAACACATTGCGGCCGACGCGCTCGTCGTCGGTGTCGCGCTCGATGAAGAACACGCGCCGCCCGTCGGCCGAACTCTGGAACTGCCCGGCGGCCACGCGCGACAGGTCGGAGCGGCGCTCGTAGCGGTCTTTCAATTCCAGGCCGCGCTGGTTGACCCACGGCCAGACCATCATCGCCAGCAACAGGATCACCAGCAGCACCGGCCAGGCCATGCGCAACATCGGCCGCACGAAGCGCGACAGGCTGGCCCCGCTGACGAACCAGATCGTCATTTCACTGTCGCGGTACATCCGCGTCAGCGTGGCCACGGCGGCGATGAACAGCGACAGGCTGAGGATCGTCGGCAGGTAGCCGAGCGCGGTGAAGCCAAGCACCAGCACCACGTCTTGCGGGCTCACCTTGCCGCCCGCGGCGAGGCCCAACGTGCGGATCAGCGTGATCGTCAGCACGATGGTCAGCACGACCACCAGCGTCGCGCCGAAGCTGCGGGCCAGGTCTCGGCGCAAGGTGGAATCGAATAACATCTTTGGTTTACAGCCTGGGCCGCATTATGGACTTTCGTCATCGGATTTCAGGGCCCGAGGCCTTGGCCGCGGTGGACGCCGACGCGCTGCTGCTGGTGGTCTGCGGCGACGCTGCGCCAGCTGCGCTGGCCCCGATCGCCGCCGCCCTGGTGGCTGAAGCGGTGAAGAGCGGCGACTTTCAGTTCAAGCCCGGCCGCACGCTCTACGTGCACCGCCCGGCCGGCATGGCGGCGGCGCGGCTGGTTGTCGTGGCCGCCGCGGACGACACGCCCAAGGCGTTCAAGAAAGCGCTCGCTGCCGCGCTGGGCGTGGTCAAGGGGCTGGGCGCAAAGCACGTTGCCGTGGCAGCGCCGTTCGCGCTGACGGCCGATCACGCCGAAGCGCTGGTCACTGCCGCCGCCGACGCGACCTACCTCTACCGCCACACCAAGCCCAGTGCCGCGGCCGACAGCGTTATCGCCAGGCTCACGCTGCTCTGCGCCACGGCCGATGCCAAGCCGGTGAAGCAAGGGCTGGCGCGTGGCCAGGCGATTGCGGCGGGGGTGACGCTGGCGCGCGAACTCGCCAACCGCCCCGGCAACCACTGCACGCCGACGATGCTGGCTGAGCAGGCGAAGCAGCTCGGCAAAAGCCATGGCCTGAAGGTCGAGGTGCTCGACCGCAAGGCGATCGAGAAGCTCGGCATGGGCTCGTTCCTGGCCGTGGCGCAGGGCTCGGACGAGCCGCCGCGCTTCATCGTCGCCCACTACCACGGGGCCGACAAGGCGACGCCGCCGGTGGTGCTGGTCGGCAAGGGCATCACCTTCGATTCCGGCGGCATCTCGATCAAGGGCGCGGCCGAGATGGACGAGATGAAGTTCGACATGGGCGGTGCCGCCAGCGTGCTCGGCACCTTGCGTGCGGTGGCCGAACTCAAGCCGAAATTGAACCTTGTCTGCATCGTGCCCACCTGCGAGAACATGCTGAGCGGCCATGCCATCAAACCGGGCGACGTGGTCACGAGCATGTCGGGCCAGACGATCGAAATCCTGAACACCGACGCCGAAGGCCGGCTGATCCTCTGCGACGCGCTGACCTACGCCGAGCGCTTCAAGCCGGCGCTGGTGGTTGACGTGGCCACGCTGACCGGTGCCTGCGTGGTGGCGCTCGGCCATCACCATTCGGGCCTGTTCACCGCCGACGACGCGATGGCGACGCAGTTTGGGGCTGCGGCTGCGGCCTCGCTCGACCCGTGCTGGCGGATGCCGCTCGACGAGGAATACGACGAAGCGCTGAAGAGCCACTTCGCCGACATGGGCAACATCGGCCCGCGCGGCGGCGGCGCCATCACCGCCGCGATGTTCCTGCGCCGCTTCACCGGCAAATACCGCTGGGCGCACCTCGACATCGCCGGCACGGCTTGGAAGTCGGGTGCGGCCAAGGGCGCGACCGGGCGGCCGGTCGGCTTGCTGACGCATTTCGTCCTGGCCCAGGTCGGATAGCTCTCGATGACCGAGGTGATGTTCCACCTCAACGTGCCCGACCGTCTGGGCTACGCCTGCCGTTTGTTGCGCAAGGCCTATGGCAGCGGCGCCAAGGTGGTGGTGCGTGCGCCGCCGGCCACGCTGGAACAGCTCGACGGGTTGCTGTGGACGTTCGAGGCGACCGACTTCGTGCCGCATCTGCGCCTCGCCGAAGGCGAAACCGTGGCCCCGCGCCTGCAGCACACGCCGATCTGGCTGGTCGCGCACGTCGCGCAGGCGCCGCATCACGACGTGCTGCTGAACCTCGGCGATGAGCTGGTACCGGGTTTTGAGAGCTTCGCGAAGGTGATCGAGATCGTGCCCGAAGACGCCGCGCCGAAGCAGGCCGCACGGCAGCGCTGGAAGCACTATGCCGACCGGGGCTACGCACTCAAGCGCCACGAGGCGAGCGGATGAGTCCGCCGCGCACGCCGCCGCTCAACTTGCAGGCCGTGCCGACGCTGACCGAAGTCATCGAACTGCCGGCCGGCGCGCGCACCAGCGGCCCGCCGCGGCCGGCGCCGGTTGCCGATGCGCTGGCGCCGGCTATCGAAAGCGTCGTGCAGGCGCCGCCGGTCGAACAGCCCGGGTTCGACGAGGAATGGCTGGTTCAGCGCGTCCTTGCCGATCTCCAACGCCATGCGGACCCGATGCTTGAGGCCCGCCTGCGCGAGGCGCTGGCGCCGGCCCTGGCGCGGCTGACCGATGCCCTGGTCAGCGAAGCCCGCGAGGAACTCCACGTCGCCCTGCGCGATGTGGTGGCGCGCGCCGTCAGCCAGGAGTTGGCGCGCCAGCGCGTTCGTTGAGTGCGGCTTGCGGGCCGCCTGCGCAAAGCCGAGAAAAGCCTGCTGGGACCCGAGAATTCCCGATGGAGGTGGCGGCCTATTTGCGGTATCGTTGCGCGCGTTGAGGCCAGGGCGAATCCTTCGCTCCTCATCCAATCTCAGCCCTTCTCGTTTCTTACCCATCCCCCTCCGGAGGTTTTGCATGCAAGTCAAGCTCAATGTGATCGTTGGCGCCGTCGCGGCACTGTGCGCCGTGGCCGCGTCGGCACAAGACATGGTCGTGAAGATCGGCCACGTCGCCCCGACGTCTGGCGCCCAGGCGCATTACGGCAAGGACAACGAAAACGGCGCCCGCATGGCGGTCGAAGATCTCAACGCCAAGGGCGTCACGGTCGGCGGCAAGAAGATCAAGCTCGAACTGGTCGCAGAAGATGACGCTGCCGATCCGAAGCAGGGCGCTGCGGTGGCGACCAAGCTGTGCGACTCGAAGGTCAATGGCGTCGTCGGTCACCTGAACTCGGGCACCACCATCCCGGCTTCGAAGATCTACAACGACTGCGGCATTCCGATGATCACGCCGTCGGCCACCAACCCCAAGCTGACGCAGCAGGGCTACAAGAACGTCTACCGCCTGCTGGCCAATGACAACGCGCTCGGCGCCGGCCTCGCGCTGCATGCCGCCAACAACCTGAAGCTGAAGAAGGTCGCGATCATCGACGACCGCACAGCCTACGGCCAGGGCGTCGCCGAAGTGTTCAAGAAGACGGCCATGGCGCGCGGCATGACCGTCGTCGACGAGCAGTACACCAACGACAAGGCCACCGACTTCACCGCCATCCTGACCGCCATCAAGGCCAAGGGCCCTGACGCCGTGTTCTACGGCGGCATGGACACCCAGGCCGGCCCGATGCTGCGCCAGATGGAGCAACTCGGCCTGACCAACGTCAAGTTCTTCGGCGGCGACGGCATCTGCACCGCCAAGCTGCCCGAGAACGCCGGTGGCGCCAAGACCATGGCCGGCGTCGTCTGTGCCGAAGGCGGCGCGTCGCTCGAGAAGATGCCCGGCGGCAAGGCCTGGAAGGCACGCTACGACGCGAAGTACCCGGGCCAGTTCCAGGTCTACTCGCCGTACACCTATGACGCCGTTGGCGTGCTGGTCGATGCAATGGTCCGCGCCGGTTCAACCGACCCGAAGGTCTACGGCCCGCTGCTGTTCCAGACCGACTACCAGGGTGTCACGACCAAGGTCGGCTTCGAGTCCGACGGTGAACTGAAGAACCCTGCCATGTCGCTGTACGAGTACAAGGACGGCAAGAAGGTGTCGCTGAACTGACGCCTGTCGGCAGGACGGAAAAACGGGGCCTTCGGGCCCCGTTTTGTTTTGTTCTGAGTTTCCTGTCGAGGGCGGGGCCGGTTCAGCGGCCGTACAGACGGCACAGTGCCTTCAGCCGCTGGCCTTGCTCGTGCTGCACTTGCGCCCACTCGAAGCGCCACTCCCAGTAGCCCTCGCCGCGGCCGGGCAGGTTCATGCGGTGTTCGCCGCCCAGGCCCAGCACGTCCTGCAACGGGATGATGGCGGTGTCGGCCACCGACGCGCAGGCGGCGCGGATCAGGTCCCAGTGGATCTCGGTCCCATCGCTCGCCAGATAGGCCAGCGCCTGCGCGCGTTCGTGATCGCCAGCGTTCGCCCACCAGCCGAGCGTGGTGTCGTTGTCGTGGGTGCCGGTGTAGACCACGCTGTCGGGTTCGTGGTGGTGCGGCAGATAGATGTTCTTGTGGTCGTCGCCGAACGCGAAGTGCAGGATGCGCATGCCGGGAAAGGCGAAGCGCTTGCGAAGCGCGGTCACGTCGGGGGTGATCAGCCCCAGGTCCTCGGCAATGATGGGCAAGGGGCCGAGCGCCTTGGCGATTGCCTTGAACAGCGCTGCGCCCGGCCCGGCCCGCCAGCGGCCTTTGACGGCGGTGGGCTCGCTGGCCGGAATCTCCCAGTAGTGGGCGAAGCCGCGGAAGTGGTCGATGCGCACGATGTCGACGAGTTCGAAGGTGCGCCGGATGCGTTCGGTCCACCACGCATAGCCTTCTTCGGCGTGGGCGCTCCAGCGGTACAGCGGGTTGCCCCAGCGCTGGCCGGTTTCGCTGAAGTAGTCGGGCGGCACACCGGCGATCACCTTGGCATGGCCGTCGGGGTCGAGTTCGAACAAGGCCTGGCGCGCCCAGACCTCGGCGCTCTGGTAGGCGATGAAGATCGGCGCGTCGCCGACGATCTGGATCTTGTGTTCGTTGGCGTACGCCTTCAGCCGCAACCACTGGTCGTAGAAACGCCACTGGCAGAAGGTGTGGAAGGCAATGCGCTCGCCATGCTCGGCGCGCGCGGCCTGCAGCGCGGCCGGCTCGCGGTGGGCGAGGGCGCTGTCCCAGTCGGACCAGAGCTGCCCTGGGTGGTGGTCGGCCAGCGCCATGAACAAGGCGTAGTCGTCGAGCCAGCTGGCGTGTTGTTCGCAGAAGCGGGCATGGTCCGCGGCATCGGCTTCGCTGTGGGCGGCGGCGAAGCGCGCCGCCGCGCGTTGCAGGCGCTCCATGCGCCACGGCACGACCGCCGCAAAGTTGAGCCGCTGGGCCTCGAAAGCGGCATCGGGGGCAAGTTCATCGGCATCCAGCCAGCCGCGTGCCTGCAACTCGTCGAGGTCAATCAGCAACACGTTGCCGGCGAAGGCCGAGCTGCTCATGTAAGGCGAGTTCCCGGGGCCGATGCCGCCCAGCGGCAGGATCTGCCACAGCGTCTGCCCGGCGCCGACGAGCCAGTCGACGAAGTGGTACGCCGCCACGCCGAAGTCGCCCGAGCCGTGCGGGCCGGGCAGCGAGGTCGGGTGCAGCAGCACGCCGCAGGCGCGGTCGAATCTCATGTTGTGATCCTGGAGAGCAGCACCAGGCTGCTGGCCGCAAGCACGTAGCTCGGCCCGCCTTGCCAGCTTGGCAAGCCCTCGGCGTCCTGGGTGTCGAGCAGGGCCTGCCAGGGGCCATCAGGCAGCGTGAAGGCGCGCGCCTGGGGATCGCCGTTGAAGAGCAGCAGCAGCGGCGCAGCCGCCTTGCCGGGGGCGCCGATCAACGCGCCGAAGCTGCGCGCAGACAGATCGCGCCAATCATCGCCGGAGAGTGGCTGGCCGTCTTCACGCAGCCAGCCCAGATCGTGCAAGCCGTTGGCGGCGGGCTGGCCGCTGTACCAGCGGTTTGCCAGCGGCAGCAGGCGCTGGCGCAGCGCGATGAGCCGCGTGGTGAACGCGATCAGCGGCTCGTCGGCTGCCGACCAGTCGATCCATGTCGTCGCGTTGTCCTGGCAGTACGGGTTGTTGTTGCCGCCTTGCGAGTGGCCGAGCTCATCGCCGGCCGCGAGCATCGGCGTGCCTTGCGCGAGCAGCAAGGTGGCCAGCAGCGTGCGCTGCAAGCGGGCCCGCAACTGCCGCACCTGCGGGTCGTCGCTAGTGCCTTCGGCGCCGCAGTTCCAGCCATGGTTCGCGCCGTGGCCGTCGCGGTTTTCCTCGCCGTTGGCGAGGTTGCGCTTGTGCTCAAACGTCAGCAGGTCGCGCAGCGTGAAGCCGTCGTGGGCGACGATGAAATTGACCGATTCGGCCGGCGCGCGGCCCTGCGTGTGGAACACGTCGGACGACGCGCACAGGCGTTGCGCGAACTCGCCCCGGGTCGAGGGGCCGCCGAGCCAGAAGCTGCGCGTGCCGTCGCGAAAGCGGTCGTTCCATTCCAGCCAGCCGCCGGGAAAGTGGCCGAGCTGGTAGCCGCCGGGGCCGATGTCCCACGGCTCGGCGATCATCTTCACGCTCGCCAGCAGCGGGTCTTGCGCCACGGCGTGGAAGAACGCGGCGCGGGTGTCGAAGCCATGGTCGCCACGGCCGAGCACGGGCGCGAGGTCGAAGCGAAAACCATCGACGTTCATCTCGCCGGCCCAGTAGCGCAGGCTGTCGAGCACCATTTGCATCACGCGCGGGTGGCGGATGTCGAGCGCGTTGCCGCAGCCGGTGAGGTTATCGTACGCGCCTGGATCGCCGGGCAGCGTGCGGTAGTAGGAGAGATTGTCGAGACCGCGCCAGCAGATCGTCGGCCCGAACTCGTCGGTCTCGGCGGTGTGGTTGAAGACGACGTCGAGGATCACTTCGATGCCCGCGCCATGCAGCCGGCACACCATCGCGCGGAACTCTTCGCGCGGCGACAGCCCGCCCGCGCCACTGGCATAGCGCGGCTCGACCGCGAAGAAGCCGACCGTGTTGTAGCCCCAGTAGTTCGACAGGCCCTGCGCGACGAGGCGTTGCTCGTCCACGTGCTGGTGCACCGGCAACAGGCTCACCGCGGTGACGCCCAGGCGCTGAAAGTGGGCTATCGCGGCGTCGGACGCGAGGCCGGCGTAGCTGCCCCGTAGCGCCTCGGGCACCCCCGGATGCCGCATCGTCAGGCCCTTCACATGGGCCTCGTAGAGCACGGTGTCGGCCAGCGGCGTGTGCGGGCGGCGGTCGTCGGCCGTTGCGTGGCCCGGCTCGACGACGCGTGCCTTCAGTGCAAACGCCGCGTTGTCGTGGGCGAACGGCTCGCCGCGCCACTCGAACCGACCGACGATCTCGCGCGCATACGGGTCGAGCAGCAGCTTTTGCGGGTTGAAGCGGTGGCCGCGTTCCGGCGCCCAGGGGCCGTGCGCGCGCAGGCCATAAACGAGACCGGCGCCCGCGTCGTTCAACCGGCCGTGCCATACGTCGCCGCTGCGGGCCGGCAACGGCAAGCGTTTGAGTTCCTGGCGACCGGTGGCGTCGAAGAGGCAGAGGTCGATGGCCTCGGCGTGGGCCGAGAAGACCGCGAAGTTGATGCCGTCGGCCTCATCGCAGTGCGCGCCCAGCGGCCACGCACGTCCGGCTTTGATCGGCCGGTGGCTCAAGCCTTCCACTCGAAGAACACGGTCGCCAGTGGCGGCAGGTCGATCAGGATCGACTGCGCGTGGCCCTGCCACGCCACGCCCTGCGCCGTGGCCACGCCGAGCGGCGTGCCGACGTTGCTGCCGCCGTAGTGCGCCGAGTCGGTGTTCAGGCATTCGCGGTAGTGGCCGGGCCGCGGCACGCCGATGCGAAAGCCCCGGTGCACCGTCGGTGTGAAGTTGCAGACGACCACGGTCATCGGGCCCTCTGGCTGCTCAGCCCGGCGGCCGTAGCGCACGAAGCTCAGCACCGAGCGCGCGGCGTCGTTGTGCTCGATCCAGCCGAAGCCTTCGGGGCCGAAGTCCTGCTCGTACAGCGCCGGCGTCGCGGCATAGAGCCGGTTCAGGTCTCGCACCAGGCAGCGCATGCCGTCGTGCAGCGGGTCGTCGAGCAAATGCCAGTCGAGGCTCTGGTCGTGGTTCCATTCGCGCTCCTGCGCAAACTCGCAGCCCATGAAGAGCAGCTTCTTGCCCGGGTGGCCGAACATGAAGCCGTAGTAGGCGCGCAGGTTGGCAAACTGCTGCCAGCGGTCGCCGGGCATCTTGGCCAGCATCGAGCCCTTGCCGTGCACCACCTCGTCGTGCGACAGCGGCAACACGAAGTTCTCGTTGTAGGCGTAGACGAGGCCGAAGCTCAGCTCGTGGTGGTGGTAGCGGCGGTGAATCGGGTCGCGCTGCATGTAGCTGAGCGTGTCGTGCATCCAGCCCATGTTCCATTTGTAGTGGAAGCCGAGGCCACCGGCAAACGTCGGTCGCGACACGGCCGGGAACGCGGTCGATTCCTCGGCCAGCGTGACGGCTTGCGAACGCTCGACGCCGACGACCTGGTTCATGCGCTTGAGGAAGTCGATCGCTTCCAGGTTCTCGCGCCCGCCGTGCACGTTCGGTATCCACTCACCGGCCTTGCGGCTGTAGTCGCGGTACAGCATCGACGCCACGGCATCGACGCGCAGGCCGTCGACGTTGTAGCGCTCGAGCCAGTACAGCGCGTTGGCGACCATGAAGTTGCCGACCTCGGTGCGGCCGAAGTTGTAGATCAGCGTGTT
>JANOVJ010000316.1:0-14139 GCA_031417295.1 bacterium
CGGCGCCGGGCCGCCCCAAGCCGTATGGGCGCCCCCGCGGGGGGCAGGCACGGTACCCCGGGACCGGGGCGGACATTCATCGGATGATCCGGATCTTCTTCTGCAGCCGGCGCACGAGCATCGACAGGCTGAAGCAGATCACGAAGTACACAACGGCCGCGAGCAGGTACATCTCGACCGGGCGGTTGAAGTTCTTGCCCGCGACCTCGAAGCCCTTCAGCAAGTCGTAGGCGCCGATGGCGTAGACCAGCGAGGTGTCCTGGAACAGGATGATGGTCTGCGTCAGCAGCACCGGCAGCATGTTGCGAAAGGCCTGCGGCAGCACCACGAGCTGCATCGTCTGGCGGTAGCTCATGCCCACCGCGTAGCCGGCGTGGACCTGCCCCTTCGAGACCGACTGGATGCCGGCGCGCATGATCTCGGAGTAGTAGGCCGCCTCGAACACGGTGAAGGTGATGATGGCCGAGAGTTCGGCGCCGAGCGGCCGGCCGATCAAGAGCGGGATCAGCAGGAAGAACCACAGGATCACCATCACCAGCGGGATCGAGCGCAGCGTGTTGACGTAGAACGCCGCAATCAGCACCAGCGGCTTCTTGCCCGACAGCCGCATCAGCGCCAGCAGCGTGCCGAGCGCGATGCCGCCGACCATCGCGACCAGCGTGAGCTGGACCGAGAAGATCAGCCCCTTGAGGATGAAGTTGCTCGCGACCTGCCAGGTCAGGAAGCCGAAGTCGAGATTGAGGGCGCCGATCATCACTTGCCCCCTGCCAGCATGCCGGGAACCTGGACCCGGTTCTCGATGACGAGAGCAATCCGGTTGATGGCAAAGGCCGAGATGAAGTAGAGCGCCGTCACTGCGAGGTAGATCTCGATCCCGCGCGAAGTCTCTTCCTGCGCCTGCATCGCGAACATCGTCAGTTCGGAGATGCTCACCGCGAACGCCACCGACGAGTTCTTGATGATGTTCATCGACTCGCTGGTCAGCGGCGGGACGACGATGCGAAACGCCATGGGCAGCAGCACGAAGCGGTAGGTTTGCGGCAGCGTGAGGCCCATCGCCAGGCCGGCATAACGTTGACCCTTGGGCAAGGCCTCGATACCGGCCTTGACCTGCTCGGAAATGCGCGCCGAGGTGAAGAAGCCGAGCGCAAAGATCACCAGCACGAAGCTCGGCACCTCACGCAGTGGCAGCAGGATCGACGGCAGCACGTGGTACCAGAGGAAGAGCTGAACCAGCAGCGGGATGTTGCGGAACAGCTCGGTCCAGGCGTTGCCGATGAACACCAGCACCTTGCTCGGCGTGGTGCGCAAGATGCCCATCAGCGAGCCGACCGCGAGCGCGATCACCAGCCCGCCGGCCGAGACCGAGAGCGTCCAGCCCCAGGCCGAGAACAGCCAGTCGAGATAGGTCTGCCCGCCCCCCGTGTCTTGCAGGAATACCTGCCAGTCCCATTTGCTGTTCAAGGCCGCCTCCCGCTGTTATGTTCTTTGTCCCGCGCTGCCTCGGGTTGCTCCGGGCCGCCCCAAGCGGCCCGAGCTCCCCTTGGCCCGCGGGCGGGACGGCGACGCCGAAGGCCTCTTGGGGCCGTCATTTCTTCGCGTAGTCTTCCATCGGCTTGTCGTTCGGCGTGGCCCACGCCGCCTTGGTGGCATCGCTCGCGGGCAGTCCGACCTTGGTGTTGGTCGGCGGGATCGGCTGCAGGAACCACTTGTCGTACAGCTTGGCGACTTCGCCGCTCTTCAACATCGCGATCACGCTGTCGTCCACCGCCTTCTTGAAGGCCGGGTCGTCGCGGCGGAACATGATGCCGATCGGCTCGACCGAAAGCACCTCGCCGACGATCTTGTAGTCGGCCGGGGCCTTCGACTTCGAGATCAGGCCGGCCAGGATCTGCCCGTCCATCACGAACGCATCGGCGCGGCCCGACTCGAGCAGCAGGAAGCTGTCGGAGTGGTCCTTGCCGAAGACTTCCTTGAAGTCGACGCCGGTCGCCTTCTCGTTCTTGCGCAGGGTCTGGACCGAGGTCGTGCCGGTCGTCGTGGCGACGTTCTTGCCGTTCAACTGGCCGATCGAGGTGATGCCCGAATTGGCCTTCACCGCGATGCGCACTTCCTCCACGTACAGCGTCGGCGCGAAGGCCACGTCCTTCTGCCGCGTCGCGTTGTTGGTGGTCGAGCCGCACTCGATGTCGACGGTGCCGTTCTGCACCAGCGGAATGCGGTTCTGCGACGTGACCGGCTGGTACTTGATGTCGAGCTTGGCCATGCCGAGCTGCTTTTGCACGTCGGCCAGCACATGCTGGCATACGTCGTAGTGAAAGCCGGTGTACTTGCCGTCGCCGAGCGTGAACGCCAGCGCGCCGGACGATTCGCGCACGCCCATCGTGGCGCTGCCGCTGTCCTTGATTTTCTTCAGCGTGTCTTGCGCCTGCACGGCGCCCACGGCCAGCGCGGCGAACGCCACAAGGATTGACTGCTTCAACATGGAAAACTCCTCAAGAAAGGTAAGGCCTGAATGACGGGTGTCGGATTCTAGGGATGCGCGCTCGCTTTCGCGCACCCAAAGCCCCGCAAGCAAGGGTTAGCGATAGGCAGGGCCGTGTGCAAGCGCCATGCCAGGCGACGCCGCGGGCAGGCAATCCGGCGCTGCAGCGCGACGACGATGTCGAGCGCTTGAATGCGGCGCGAGAACGCCGGCTGTGTCATGTGCCGCAACTGCGCCGAGCGCGAGAAGCTGCGTGTCTCGGCCAGGCTGACGAAGTCTTCAAGCCACTTGGTTTCCATCGGCTGGAGTTCATTGCGCTGTGCGTCCCCGACCTCATGCACCCGAGCCGCCGCGGGTCAACCCACCCCCCGCATGCGGGGTTGCAGGCCCGGACACCGCCCGAACGGGGGTATTGCCGGAGCCGCCGATCAACTACTCTTTTTGGGCGGTCATGTCGACCGCAGCTCATCTGGAGGAGTGGCATGAAACATCTGAAATCAGCCCTTGCGGTCGCGGCGCTTGCCGTCGCGGTTCCGGCGTCTGCGGCGGTCGTCGTGCTCGACTTCGAGGGCCTCGGCAACCTGACTCCCGTGGGCGACTACTACAACGGCGCCGGCCCGGCCAGCAAGAACTTCGGGGTGTCGTTCAGCCCCGACACGCTGGCCATCATCGACGCCGACGCCGGAGGCACCGGCAACATCGCCAACGAGCCGACGCCCGATACGGTGATGTTCTTTCTGAACTCCAACAACGCGATCCTGAGCAACGCGGCAGGCTTCACCACCGGCTTTTCGTTCTTCTACAGTTCGGCGCAGGCTGCTTCGGTCACCGTGTACGACGGTCTGAACGGCACCGGCAACGTGCTCGGCTCGATCAACCTGGCGGCCCAGTTCAACGACGGCTGCACTGGCGACCCCACTGGCCAGTACTGCAACTGGACCGCGGTCGGCGTCGCCTTTGCCGGCACCGCAAAGTCGATCGACTTCGGTGGCACCGCCAACCGGGTGGCGTTCGACAACATCACGTTCGGCTCCGACGTTCCCGTGGTTCCCGAGCCCGGCACCTACGCGCTGATGGCGCTGGGCCTCGCCGGGCTGGGCCTGGTGGCCCGCCGCCGCAAGGCCTGATCGGCCGCCAAGCGCCCGCCCGCTGCACAGTGGGCGGGCCTTTCAAGCCAGGGCCGCGGTGGTTTCACTGCTGGACTGCTGCAGCCGCCACATCTCGGCGTAGCGCCCCTCGTGCGCCATCAACTCGCCGTGCGTACCGCGCTCGACGATGCGGCCGTGCTCCATCACCAGGATCTGGTGCGCATCGACCACGGTCGACAGCCGGTGCGCGATCACGAGCGCGGTCTTGTTGCGCGCCACGCCCTGAAGTTCGGCCTGGATCGCGCGTTCGTTGGCCGAGTCGAGCGCAGAAGTGGCCTCGTCGAAGATCAGGATCGGCGGATCTTTCAGCAGCGTGCGCGCGATCGCGACGCGCTGCTTCTCGCCGCCGGAAAGCTTCAACCCGCGCTCGCCGACCATCGTGGCGTAGCCCTTTGGCGTCGAGGCGATGAAGCCGTGGATGCGCGCCGCCTGCGCTGCCGCCACCACCTCGTCGTGGCTCGCACCCGGCCGGCCGTAGGCGATGTTGTATTCGACCGTGTCGTTGAACAGCACCGTGTCCTGCGGCACGATGCCGATCGCCGCGCGCAGGCTGGCCTGGGTCACGTGGCGGATGTCCTGGCCGTCGATCGTGATGCGGCCAGCGCTCACATCGTAGAAGCGGTAGAGCAGCCGCGCGAGAGTCGATTTGCCGGCGCCTGAGGGCCCGACCACGGCCACAGTGCGGCCGGCCGGAATCTCGAAGCTCAGCTCGTGCAGGATGGGCCGCGCATTCGCCGCATCCGAGTCGTAGGCAAAGCTCACCTGCTCGAAGCGCAGCACGCCGTGCGCCACCTGCAGCGGCTGCGCAGTGGGCGCGTCGGCCACCTCGCGCTCGCGTTCGAGCAGCGTGAACATCTTGTCCAGGTCGGTCAGGCTCTGCTTGATCTCGCGGTAGATCACGCCCAGGAAATTGAGCGGGATGTAGAGCTGGATCATGAAGGCGTTGACCATCACCAAATCACCCAGCGTCATCCGGCCATCGACCACGCCCTGCGTCGCCCGCCACAGCATCGCCACCAGCGCCACGGCGATGATCATCTGCTGGCCGCTGTTGAGCATCGACAGCGTGCGCTGGCTCTTCAGCGAGGCGCGGCGCAGCTTCTCCAGGCTTTCGTCGTAGCGCCTGGCCTCGAAGTCTTCGTTGTTGAAGTACTTCACGGTCTCGTAGTTCAGCAGCGAATCGATCGCCCGGCTGTGCGCGGTGGAATCGAGCTCGTTCATCTGGCGCCGGAACTTGGTGCGCCACTCGGTGAGCGAGATCGTGAAGCTGATGTAGACGACCAGCGCGGCGAGGGTGATCCAGGCGAACCAGGCGTCGAACTTCACGGCGAGGAGCACCAGCACCATCGTCACCTCGATGATCGTCGGCACGATGCTGTAGAGCGAGTACGAGATCAGCGAATGCACGGCCCGCGTGCCGCGTTCGATGTCGCGCGTCATGCCACCGGTCTGGCGTTCGAGGTGGAAGCGCAGGCTCAACGCATGCAGATGGCGGAACACCGACAGCGAAATGCTGCGCGCCGTGCCCTCGGTCGCCTTGGCGAAAATCAGCTCTCGCAGTTCGGTGAAGAGTGAGGTTGTCAGCCGCAGCCCGCCGTAGGCGAGCAAGAGCCCGATCGGCACCACCAGCAGCGCCCGCGCGTCGCCGGGCTTGAGCGAGAGGTTGTCCACCAGCGACTTCAGCAGCACCGGCACCGCCACGTTGGCCGTCTTGGCGCCGACCATGAATGCGAGCGCAATGCCGACCCGCCAGCGGTACTGCCACAGGTAGGGAAACAGCTTGGAGAGCGTGCCCCAGTCGGAACGCGGCGCGGTGGGGCCGACAGCAGCGGGCAAGGCAAGTGCGGAGGCGTGGGTTCGCATCGAGAGTCTGGAGAGAAGCAGGCGTGAAAGAATCGGCGGATCGACGACGGCTGAAGGTGGAAGCAATGGCAGGCGAATCAAGCAACGACGGGGCCGCGGCAAGCGACCATACCCCAGCCTCGGCCGCCCCGCTCGCGCTGCCCACCGACCGCGAACTGGTGATGCGCGTGATGCCGCTGCCGGCCGACTCGAACGCCAACGGCGACATCTTCGGCGGCTGGATCATGGCCCAGGTCGACCTGGCCGGCGCGGTGCTGCCCTCGCGCATTGCCAAGGGCCGTATCGCGACCGTGGCGGTGAATGAGTTCATCTTCAAACAGCCGGTGTCGGTGGGCGACCTGCTGAGCTTTTATGCCCATGTAGTGCGCGTCGGCACCACCTCGGTCACGGTGCGGGTCGAGGTCTATGCCGAGCGCAACCCGGCCAACCTGCGGGTGGTCAAGGTGACCGAGGCCAACCTGACCTACGTGGCGATCGACCGCGCGGGCCAGCCACGGCTGATCCCCACCGCCTGAGCACGCTGCGGGTTCAAGGGCCGAGCCGGCACGCGCCCTGCCCTCGCCTGGGCACCAGGACCGTCAGGCTGCCGCCCGCAGCCGCGACCGGCAGGTTGCAGATGCTGGCGTTGACGACGATCACGGTCAGTTGAGGCTTGCCTTCGAGCACGCCGAACACCTCGGCCACGCCTGCCGGGTTGGTGGCGAAGGTCTGCTCCGAACCCTGCAGCCGGACCACAGCCCCGGCGACGGGCTTGGGCACCTCGGTGGCCGACTCAACGAACATCACCCGCACCTTGAGCGACTTCGCGTGGGCCGCCGCAGGCTTGACCGGGGCCGATGCCTTCGGCGCAGGGGCCGATGCCTTCGGGACGGGTGCCGACGCCTTTGCGGCTGGTGCCGAAGCCTTGGCCGGTGGCACCGCTGCGGGGCGCGCCGCTGGGATCGGCTGGGCCCAACCGGCGCCAGCGAGCATCAGCCCGAGCGCTGCGGTGAAGCATCCAGCACAGGCGGCGTTCATGATCTTGCGCGGGTCGGCGGCTTACTTGTTGTGCGCGGCGAGCAGGTCGGACAGCACATCGTCGATGAAGGGCTTGTCCTTGGCGCCGCTGCGTGAACTGGGGAAGTACAGGAAGCTCAACTGGGCCGAGTCGGCGGTGTAGCTGCGAAGGATCACCGCGAACCGCTCGGACTTGGAGATGCGCGCGAAGTCGACCAGCGGGAAGTCGAACGGGTCGACCCAGAACACCCACTGCTTGCGCCCGTCATGAACCCGCACCAGCAGGCGGCGCAGCGCCGCATCGTGCTCGACCACCTCGACCGTGAAATGCCGCTTGCGGGTGCGTTCGGCCTGCCGCGTGTCGGGGTCCTCGAACGTCAGGTCCTCGTCAACCAGCGGCTCGGCGGTGGCGATCTGGTCGAACGAGATCGTGCCGTCGCGCTTGACGCCCGAGACTTCGAGCACCTCGACCTGGCGGTCTTTCACGTTGGCGGCGATGCGCCGCAAATGCGCGAAGTGCTGTTCGCGAAACTTCGCCGGCTCAGCCGCGATCTGGCGGTCGAGCTGCCAGAACAGCGGGCTCAGGTTGACCGATTCGTGAAAGTTCAGCGCCAGCAGTTCGAGGGCGACCGCCTTTTGCTCGATGTCGCCTTGCGTCGGGTTAAGGTAGGAGCCGAGCACCTTCTCGAACACCCCGCGCCGCACGCCGGTGTCGGCTTCCTCGCGCCGGCTCAGCAGTTCGGTGTAGAGCTTGTAGCGGCTTTCCTCGGCCACGCGATTGGCAGAAATCTTCTCGTACTGGTAGGACGCAAAGCCGAGTACGGCTGGAATGGCCAGCGCGCCGACGACCCACTTGGCGTTGTCGAACGTGAGCCAGGTCGGAGCCACGTCGCTAGCGCCTGACGAGGCTGGCGCTGCCTCCGGCGCGCCGGATTTCGTAGTCATAACGTGTCGGCTCGTTGTACAGAATGATCGGCGCCACGGCCCCGGCGGCACGCAATTCGCACTTGCCGCTCTGGTTGACGGTGAAGCGATAGGCGCCGCGTGCGTCGGTCTTGGCGGCACTGGCGTCGGCACCGCACTTCAACTCCACCGCCGCGCCGGCCACCGGCTGCCCGCCCTCGGACAAGGCGCCGTAGATCGTCGCCGCACCCACATGCGCTGCGCCGAGCAGCGCCGCCACGACGAAAGCGGCCCGCCCTGCATACGCCGATGCTGAAACCATCGCCCATCTCCTCGCGCTGCCAAGACACGCCGGCCGAAACGCCGAAGGCACCACGGACCGGTGCCGAAGATACTCGTTAACCGCACCCAGCGGAAGGCGTTCGATACCCCTAAAAACGTCGCGCGGCGCGTCAGCGAACCGCGCCGGCACGACGCCGCTGGAAGGCGATCCCGGCCAAACCGGCCAGCCCCGCCACGAGCAACGCACCGGTGGCCGGTTCGGGCACCGCGGCCAGCGTGACGACGCCCATTTCGGTGAGCGATTGCGCGCGCGTCGTGTCGTCGCCGAAGAACAGGAAGCCCGGCAGGCTGTAGGGCGAGCCTTTGGCCGAGTAGTCGACCAGCGAGCCGCTCAACAGCTTGGCGCCACCGCCCGAGAACGTGTACTGGTTGTTGCGCACGACCAGCGAGTAGTCGGTGGCCGGCGAGGTGGCAAACAGCGCTTCCGAGCCGCGTGCGAACGAAGCCGTGTAGGCGAAGACCCGGTCACCCCAGAAGCCGAGTTCCAACGCCTGGGTCGGGTCGGCGCCGGTCACGATCAGCGAGAAGCCGGCGCGGTCGGTGCTTGAATGGGCCTCAGAGGCGATGCGCAGGTTGAAGCCGAGCTTGAAGCCTGCCACGCTGTCCAGCGCCGCCAGGTTGAACAGCGAAGACCCTGCCTTGACGTCGTTCAGCAGCGTCGTGTTCAGCGTGTAGGCCCCGCCGCCCACGCCCTGCGTGTAGCCCGGCGTGCCGAGCGTCAGCCAGCCTTGCGCCGACGGCAGCGTGTTCAGGCCGGGGTCATAGAGCACCTCCGCCACGGCAGGCTGCGCCGCGAACAGCATCGCCGCTGTGGCCAGGCCGAGGGCGCGAAGATCGAATGGGGTTTTCATCGTGGACTCCCGGATGGACGCGCCCGCGCGCATCGGCTGAGCCGCAGTATCGCCCAACGCGCTGGCGCCGATCAATCGACGAAGAAGTCGGGAATGAAGTTCGTGGTCCCCGGTTTGACGCTGTACCTGTCGAGGTCGGTCACGCCGTGCTGCGCGAGCAGCAGGTCGTCGATGAAGAAGTTGCCGGTCGTCGTCTTGGCGTCGCTGGTCAGGATGCAGTACGCCGCGTCGGCCAGGATCTCCGGCGTGCGGCACAGGTTCAGGTCCACGCCGGGGATCATCTGCAAGGCTGCGGTGGCGATCGCGGTGCGCGGCCAGAGCGAGTTGACGCCAATGCCATGCGGCCGGAACTCACCGGCGTGGCCCAGCGTGCACTGGCTCATGCCGTACTTGGCCATCGTGTACGCCACATGGCCCTTGAACCAGTGCTCGCGCATCGAGAGCGGCGGGCTCATGTTCAGCACGTGCGGGTTGCGCCCGGCCTTCGCGCTCTTCATCAGCTCGGGCAGGCAGGCCTGCGTGCAGAGGTAGGTGCCGCGCACGTTGACGCCGAACATCAGGTCGAAGCGCTTCATCGGCGTGGCCGGCGTGGGCGTGAGGCTGATCGCGCTGGCGTTGTTGACCAGGATGTCGATGCCGCCGAAACGCGCCACCGCCTGCGCCAGTGCGGCCAGCACACTGGCTTCGTCGCGGATGTCGCATTGCACCGGCAGCGCCTGGCCGCCAGCGGCCTCGATCTCCTGCGCCGCGCTGTAGATCGTGCCCGGAAGTTTCGGGTTGGTGTCGGTCGTTTTCGCCGCGATCACGATATTGGCGCCATCGGCCGCGGCGCGCTTGGCGATGGCCAGGCCGATGCCGCGCGAGGCGCCGGTGATGAAGAGGGTCTTGCCGTTCAGGGTCGTCGTCATGGTGTCGTCTCCTGGATGAAGTTCATCGCCGCGATGTGCGCGGCAAGCGCTTCGCCACAGGCACGGTAGACCGGCTCGCCGGGGTGGAAACCGTCGCTCGCCATCACGTCGGGCGTCAGGTCGAACGCGATCGCGATGTGCGACACGTCTTCGCGCGTTGCCGCCCAGCGCGCCATCGCGTCGTTGTGGCGCCGCGCGTCGTCGCCCATCACGCGCCGCAGCGGTTGCGGCAGCAAGGGAAAGCGATGCATGGGCGGCAGCGGCGCGAACAGCACATGCGCGACGATGCCTTCGGCGAGCAGCCAGTCGGCCAAGGCCGCGCGGTGTTCGACGGCGCGGCGAGACGGAATCTGGTCGATCACGTCGTTGACGCCGGTCACCACCACCGCCACGTCCGCGTGCGGCAGTGTCGTACTGCGCAGCAGCGCGTGCACTTGCCGCGTGGTCAGGCCGGAACGCGCGTGCAGGCTCCAGGCCACCGGACGCGCCGCGCACCGGTGCAGCGTTCGTGTCAAGTGCCCGGCGAGGGCGTGACGCTGGTCAGCGACGCCGACCCCGGCCGCCGACGAATCGCCGGCGATCAGCACGCGGATCGCGTCGCCGCCCTTGCCGAGCCGGCCCTCGCGCGGCCCGCCTGCCTCGGGCAACACGGGCGCCCGCCGCCGCGTAGCCAGCGCCTGCGCCACCAGCAGCGGCGAGAGCGCGAGCTTCAGGGCGAGGGACATGCGGCGAAGGCGGGCAGCGCGGTCAGAACTTCGAGAAGTCGGGCTTGCGCTTCTGGAAGAAGGCGCTGAAGGCCTCCTGCGCTTCGGGGCTGCGCAGGCGCTTGGCGAAGATCGCACTTTCCACCTCGATGGTCTCCAGCACCGCAGCGCGGCGCGCGCGATGCAGCAGCCGCTTGCTCTCTTGCACCGCACCCGGCGGCAGCGCGTTGAAGCGCTCGGCCACGCGGCGGGCGTGCGGCGCCACCTCGGCAGCCGGCAGCACGGCGTTGGCGATGCCGCACTCGACCGCCTCGGCGCCGGTGAACGGGTCGCCGAGCAGAACCTTCTCGGCCGCACGCACGTTGCCCATGAGTTGCGGCACGACCAGGCTCGACGCGAACTCGGGCACGAGGCCCAGGCTCACGAACGGCATCGCGAGCCGGGCTTCGTCGGAGACGTAAACGAAGTCGCAATGCAGCAGCAGCGTCGTGCCGATGCCGATGGCAGCGCCCGTCACCGCTGCGATCACCGGCTTGTCGCAGGCCAGCAGCGCCTTCATGAACACGATCGCGGGCGACTCGGCGCCGTCCATCGGCCGTTGCATGAAGTCCTCGATGTCATTGCCCGAGGTGAAGATGCCCGGCTGCCCGGTGATCAGCACGGCGCGCACGGCCGGGTCGGCGTTGGCAGCGTCGAGGCCGTCGGCCATCGCCCGGTACATCGCGCCGGTGATGGCGTTCTTCTTTTCCGGGCGCGCGATCTCGATCGTCGCGACGCCGTTCAGGGTGGCAGTCTTGATGCTCATGACAACCCCTCGTCCGACGAGTACATCGGCCGGTCCCCCGAGGGGACGCGGGCCGGCTTGGGAGCGGCCCGGCGCTCGGCCCGCCCCTGCGTCGACACAACCTGCTTCATGGTCAGACCCTTTCGAAAATGCCGGCCGCGCCTTGGCCGGTGCCGACGCACATCGTGACCATGCCGTACTTCAGGTTGTGGCGGCGCAGCGCGTGGATCACGGTTGCCGCACGGATCGCCCCGGTGGCGCCGAGCGGGTGGCCGAGGGCGATCGCGCCGCCCATCGGGTTGACCTTTGCCGCATCGAGCCCGAGCGTGTTGATGACGGCCAGCGACTGCGCCGCGAAGGCTTCATTCAACTCGATCCAGCCGATGTCAGCGAGGCTCAGCCCGGCGTAGCGCAGCGCGGCTGGAATGGCTTCGATCGGGCCGATGCCCATGATCTCGGGCGGCACGCCGCGCGCGGCGAAGCTGACGAAGCGGGCGAGCGGCTTCAGGTCGAACTGCTTCACGGCCTTCTCGCTGGCGAGGATCAACGCACCCGCGCCGTCGCTGGTCTGCGAGCTGTTGCCTGCGGTGACCGAGCCCTTGGCGGCGAACACCGGGCGCAGCTTGGCCAGGCCTTCGAGCGAGGTATCGGGGCGCGGGCCTTCGTCGAGCGAGACGGTGCGCGTCTTCGTGCCCTGTTCGCCCGTCGCGAGGTTGGGGAAGCGATCGACGACATCGATCGCCGTCATCTCGGCCGTGAACTCGCCCGCCGCCTGCGCCTTCAACGCCCGCAGGTGCGATTCGAGCGCGAACGCGTCCTGCGCCTCGCGGCTCACCTTCCACTGCGCCGCGACCTTCTCGGCCGTGATGCCCATGCCGTAAGCGATGCCGACGTTCTCGTCCTTGGCAAACACTTCCGGGTTGAACGACGGCTTGTTGCCGCCCATCGGCACGAGGCTCATCGACTCAGCACCGCCGGCGATGAGCACATCGGCCTCGCCGACGCGGATGCGGTCGGCCGCCATCTGGATCGCGGTGATGCCGGAGGCGCAGAAGCGGTTCACGGTGACGCCGCCGACCGGCTTCGGAAAGCCGCACAGCGCGACCGCGATGCGCGCCATGTTCATCCCCTGCTCACCCTCGGGGAACGAGCAACCGACGATCGCGTCCTCGATCGCCGCCGGGTCGAGCGTGGGCACCTGCAGCAGCGCGCTGCGGATCGCGGCGACGAGCAGGTCGTCGGGCCGCGTGTTGCGGAAGTAGCCGCGACCGGAACGGCCGATCGGCGTGCGGGTGGCGGCAACGATGTAGGCGTCTTGCACTTGCTTCATGACTTCCCCTCGTCCGATGGGTACATCGCCCGATCCCCCGAGGGGATGCGGGCCGGCTTGGGAGCGGCCCGGCGCTCGGCCCGCTCTTCGTTGAACACGGTTGTCTTCATCTGCTTCTCCAGTCAGTTGCGAACCGGCTTGCCGGTGGACAGCATGCCCATGATCCGTTCCTGGCTCTTCGGGTGTTCCAGCAGCGCGCAGAAGTGCTTGCGCTCCAGCGCCATCAGGTATTCCTCGCTCACCAGCGAGCCGGCATCCACGTCACCGCCGCAGATCACATCGGCGATCAGTGCGGAAATATGGAAGTCGTGCGCGCTGACAAAACCGCCGTCGCGCATGTTGGCAAGTTGCGCCTTGATGGTGGCGATGGCGTTGCGGCCGGCCACCGGGAACAGCTTCTTGGCTGGCGCGCGCCAGCCGCTCGCGGCCATCGCCTTGGTCTGCTCGATCGCGACATGGAGCAACTCATCCTTGTGCGGCACGACGATGTCGCTCCACAGCAGGTAGCCGAACTTGCGGCTCTCGATCGCGCTGGTGCCGACCTTGGCCATCGCGGCGTTGGTGAAGCCGTCGATCGCGAACTTCATGATGTCGGCATTCGCATTCCCTGCGGCCGCCATCTCGGCCGCGCGGCGGGCGATGTAGGTCAGCCCGCCCGCGCCCGGCACGAGGCCGACGCCGACTTCGACCAGGCCCATGTACGACTCCATCGCCGCGACGCGCCGTGCCGAGTACACGGCCAGCTCGCAGCCGCCGCCGAGCGCGATGCCGCGCACGGCAGCCACCACCGGCACCTGCGCATAGCGCACGCGGAGCATGAAGTCCTGGAACTTCTTCAACTCGGGCGCAATGCCCTTGGCGCCCGATTTCATGAAGATCGGCATCAGCGCTTCGAGGTTCGCACCGGCCGAGAACACGTCGTCCGGCGACCAGATCACGAGGCCCTGGTAGCTTTGCTCGGCCAGCGCGACCGCCTTCTCCAGCCCTTCAGCCACCGTCGGGCTGATCAGGTGCAGCTTGGCGGTGATGCTCGCAATCACCACCTCGCCGTCGAGCGTCCAGACACGGACTTCGTCGTTCTTGTACAGCTCGGCGCCGCTCTTGAGCGCCGGTACCGCACCGGAGCCGAGCACGCTCTCGGGGAAGTGCTGGCGGCCATACACCGGCAAGTTGCTGCGGGCGATGTAGGTTCCCTGCTTCGAGCTCCAGGAACCTTCGGCCGTGTGCACCCCGTCGCGGCCGTCGAACACCCACGCCGGCAGCGGCGCCGCACTCAGCGCCTTGCCGGCATCGATGTCGGCCTTGACCCAATCGGCCACCTGCTTCCAGCCGGCCTGCTGCCAGAGCTCGAACGGGCCTTGCGAGACGCCAAAGCCCCAGCGCATTGCGAAGTCGATTTCGCGCGCCGAGTCGGCAATGTCGGCCAGGTGCACGGCGGCGTAGTGAAAGCCATCGCGCAGGATCGCCCACAGGAACTGCGCCTGCGGGTTCGTCGATTCGCGCAGCAGCTTCAAGCGCTCGGCCGGCGGCTTCTTCAGGATGCGGGCGACGATCTCGTCGGCCTTGCCACCCGCAGGAACGTACTCGGCCTTTGCCGGGTCGAGGCGGAGGATGTTCTTGCCTTCTTTCTTGTAGAAGCCCGCGCCGGTCTTCTGGCCGAGCGCACCCGCAGCGATCAAGCCGGCCAGCACCGGCGGCGTCGCGTAGCTCGGGAAGAACGGATCGTCGGCCAGGTTGTCTTGCAAAGTCTTGATGACATGCGCCATCGTGTCCAGCCCCACCACGTCGGCGGTGCGGAAGGTGCCGCTGCTGGCGCGGCCGAGCT
>JANOVJ010000317.1:0-10367 GCA_031417295.1 bacterium
AACAGGCGCGACACGGTTTGCGCGAGTTGCGCCCGCTGCTCGCCGGCCGTGGAATGCAGCTCGTGCAGCGCGCCGTGCAGCATCTTGTGGGTCAGCCCGCGCGACAGGGCTTCGAGCACCGCCTCGACGCTTTCGCCGCGCGCCAGCAGCTTGTGCGCGCGCACCAGCTCCATCGCCCGCCAGTCGTCGGCCTGGGCGTTGAGCGCCTGGATCAGCGGCACACTGCCGCGCTGGTCGAGCCAATGAACGAAGCTCTGCACGCCGCCTTCGATGATGGCCTCGGCCTGCTGCACCGCGGCCTGGCGCTTCTCGCCCGCGGTCTGCACCAGCGCCGAGAGGTCGTCAACCGTGTAGAGGTAGATGTCGTCGAGCCGCGAAACCTCGGGCTCGATGTCGCGCGGCACGGCCAGGTCGACCATGAACATCGGCCGCCGCTTGCGCGCCTTCAGCGCGCGCTCGACCGCGCCCAGGCCGATGATCGGCACCGAACTCGCGGTGCACGAGATCACGATGTCGAACTCGCCCAGGCGTGCCGGCAAGTCGGCCAGGCGCAAGGCCTCGGCACCCAGGCGCAGCGCGAGCCGCTCACCGCGCTCCAGCGTGCGGTTGGCCACGGCCGTGGCGCGCGGCGAGCGGGTGGCGAAGTGCGTGGCCACCAGTTCGATCATCTCGCCGGCGCCCACGTACAGCACCTTGACCTCGCTCAGGTCTTCGAACAACTGCGCCGCCAGCCGCACCGAGGCGGCGGCCATGCTCACCGAATGGGCGCCGATCTCGGTCGAGCTGCGCACTTCCTTGGCGACCGCGAACGAACGCTGGAACAACTGGTGCAACGTCGTGCCCAGCGTGCCGGCGCTGCTGGCTTCGCGCACCGCTTCCTTCATCTGGCCGAGGATCTGCGGCTCGCCGAGCACCATCGAGTCGAGCCCGCTGGCCACGCGAAATGCGTGCCGCGCGGCCGAGCCGTCTTCGAGCACGTAGCTGTGGTCGAGCAGCGCATGGCTGGGCACACCACCCAGGCCGGCCAGCCAATCGACGGCCGGGCGGACGAGGCTGGCGTCGGCCGTAGCCGCGCGGGCCACGTCGGAGAAGTACAACTCGGTGCGGTTGCAGGTCGAGAGCAACGCCACCTCGGGGTGGCTCTGCTGCGAGTGCCCGGCCAGCCGGTCGCGAAAACCATGCAGCGTGGGCGCGAGTTGCTCGAGGGTGAACGCAAACCGGCCGCGCAGGTCGAGCGGCGCGGTGGTGTGGTTCAAGCCAAGGGCAAAGACACTCATTTCCGAATTATAAAATCCTGCGCTTCGATGGTAGCCCAGCAGGGGTTCAAGCTGGGCCTCGCCGGCTGTCCCGCGCGCGCCATCCTCGTTGGGGGTATCCCTTGGGTCCGATCGACGCCTTGAATCATCTTTTCGGCTTTTTCTGGCCCGCGCTCGCGCTGGGCGGCGGGACAGCCGGGCTGGCCAAGCTCGTCTGGCGCAACGACCTGCGCTCCGTGCGCTGGGCCCGGCTCGCGGGCTGGGCAACGGGCGCCTGCGCGATCGCCTCAACAGCGGGCCTGGTCGTCTTCGGCCACGACGGCATGATGGCCACTTACGGCCTCATGCTGCTGGCGTCGGCGCTCGCGCTGCTGTGGGCCGGCTTCGGGCCGGGCCGGCGCTGAGCGATCGGGCCGTCGAGCGCGGCGCGGCTCAGCGAAAGGTCCAGGTGCGGTTGATCGTGAAGGTGAGCAACAGGCTGGCGAGTGTGGCCACCGCCTGGGCCGCGAAGTAGTGCCAGCCGAGGGACACGCCGCCGCCGACGATCAGCATGCCCTGCAGCGCGCCAAGGCAGGCCGTCCCCTGGAACTTCAGCCACGAGGCGCCGACGCCGCCGCCAAAGGCAAACGTGAAGCGGCGGTTGCCCACATAGGCGACCTGCGCGCCGACCACCGCGCCGAAGCCCGAGGCCAGCCACGCCGGCCAGCCGCCGGCCTCGACACACCACGCGAGCAAGGCGTAGTGAACCGCCGTCCCGATGGCGCCGACCAGGGTGTAGCGCAGCAGCAGATTCATGCGTGAAGGGGCTCGAGCGGACGAATGCGGACTGCGATTGTCGCCACCCGGCGCCCTGCGCCGCGGAACGGCTGGCCGCGGCGGAGCGTCACGCTCGGGTTTGACCGTGCCGGTGAAGTGGCGACAATGCCTCGGTGCCCGACAGAAGGCAGCCACAACCGAGGCGGCGGCTCGGGCCGCGCCGGGCCACAAGGAAAGAGCACGATGGAGTTCAAGGACTACTACAAAGTGCTCGGCGTCGAGCGCTCGGCGAGCGAAGCCGAGATCAAGAAGGCGTTTCGCAAGCTGGCCCGCAAACACCACCCGGATGTGAACAAGGCCACCGGGGCGGCGGCGCGGATGCAGGAGCTCAACGAAGCCTACGACGTGCTGCGCGATGCGGAAAAGCGCGCCGCCTATGACCAAGCCGGCCAGGGCGTGCAAGGCGGGCAGGAGTTCCGCCCGCCGCCGGGCTGGGATGCTGGCTATGAATCCAGCGGCAACTCGGCGCAAGCCGGGCCTGATTTCGGCGAGCACAGTGATTTCTTCGAGGCCTTGTTCGGCGCCGCGCAACGCCGCGGCGGGCGCGCGCAGCGGGCTGACGGGCCGAGCCCGCGAATGCGCGGGGAGGACCATCACGCCAAGATCGCGATTGCGCTAGCAGACGCCTTCCACGGCGCGACGCGCACGCTGACGCTGAAGAGCCCGGAGCCCGACGCGAGCGGGCATGTCACGCTGCGTGAACGCCAGTTGAGTGTGAAGATTCCAAAAGGCATCCGCGCCGGGCAGCAGATTCGCCTCGCCGGCCAGGGCAACGCCGGCTTCGGCGGCGAGCCGGCGGGCGACTTGTACCTGGAGGTGCAGTTCGAGCCGCACCCGCGCTATCGCGTCGATGGCCGCGACCTCTACCTGACGCTGCCGGTCGCGCCGTGGGAGGCCGCGCTCGGCGCTGCGGTGCCGGTGCGCACACCCGATGGATCGGTGGAGATGAACGTGCCGCCCGAATCGCAAACCGGCCGCAAGCTGCGGCTCAAGGGCCGCGGCATCCCGGGCAACACGCCGGGCGACCTGTACGTGGTGCTCGAAGTCGTGCTGCCGCCGGCCGGCAGCGACAAGGCCAAGGCGCTCTATGCGCAGATGGCCCAGATGGCGCAGGAAATCGCCTTCGATCCGCGGCGAGAGATGGAGGGTTCGCCATGAATTCGGTGCTGATCGTCAGCGGCGTCTGTCTCGGCGAGGAGGGCTGGCTCGAACTCGGCGAGTTCGCGTTGGCCTGTGGCGTCGATGAAGCGTTCGTGCGCGTGCTGGTTGAAGAGGGCCTGGTCCAGCCGCCGGCTGCGGCCGGCCCGTGGCGTTTTGGCGGCGACGAGTTGGCGCGGGTGCGCCGCATCCGGCGCCTGCAACGCGACTTCGAGGCCAACCTGCAAAGCGTGGCGGTGATGCTCGACCTGATCGATGAGGTCGAGCGGCTGCGCAGCGCGCTGCACCGGGCGGGGCTGGGCGGCTGAGCATCGGCGCGGCGCTGCGTGCGCCACGATGGCTCGCCCGCCGCGGGGTTCAAACCCGGCGTGCCCAGGGCCCGAGGGTCAGGCGTTCGAGCGTACCGAGCCGGCGCTCGAACGCACCCGAGGCGAGCAGCGAACGCTCGATCAGCCCGGCGTGCACACCCGCGGCGTACTGCGCACGGACCAGGTCGAACCCGGCGGCGAGACCGCACGCCTGCCAGGCCCGCGCGGCCTGCGCCTTACCCAAACCGGTGTCGGGCGACGGCCGCGCGGACGAGACCACAGCGTTCTTGCGGCCCAAGGTGTGCTGCTGAAGCCAGCCACGGGCCCATTCGAACGGAGCGCTGGCCAACGCGCCAAACCAGCGCTGGAGCGCCATGAAATGGAAGTACTGCAACCCATCTCCTAAGTAATTACCCTTAGCCTAGCACGGTTCGGACTGCGGCGTCAGTCGGCGCCGGGACGCCCCAAGCCTACCGAGACCCCTCGGGGGGCGATGCCGCAGGCATCTCGGCGGCGTCAGTGCGTGGCGAGTTCACCGGCCGGGCTTCGGGCCGCCGGGCTCGCAGCCCGGGCCGGCACCTTGGCAGCGGCGATCAACGTGTCGCGCAGCCAACGCTGGGCCGGGTCATGCTCGTGGCGGCGGTGCCAGAGCAGCGAAACGTCGATTTCCGGCAGCTCGAACGGCAGCGCCCGGGAGGCCAGGTGGGCCGCAAAACCGGTCGCGGGTACGAAGCTGCGTGGCAGCACGGTCAGCAGGTCGGACTGGCGGACCACGCTGGCTGCGCCGTGGAACTGGTTCATGGTGATGAGCACCTGGCGTTCGCGGCCGAGCAGCGCCAGAGCGTCGTCGACGAAGCCGCGCGGCCGGCCGGCAAAGCTGACCCGCACGTGCTGCGCGGCGCAGTAGTCGTCCAGCGACAGCAGCTTCTTGGCGGCGAGCGGGTGCTCGCGCCGCATGACGCACACGTATTCGCAGCCCCACACGCGCTCGAGCACCATCGGCCCGGGGCCGGCGTCGGCCTCGGCGGCGAGCACCGCTGCCAGGCCGGGAAAGAAGCCGAGCGCCAGGTCGGCGTCGCCGTGCTCGAGCAAGGCCCGCGGGTCGCGCGTGGCCAGCGGCAGGAAGCGCAGGTCCACCTTGGCTTGCCCGGCGTCGAGCGCCTGCACCAGCGCCGGCACGATCACCGCCGCGGTGGCGTCAGCCATCGCCAGCGTGAAGCTGCGACTGTCGGTTGCGGGGTCGAACTCGCGCGGCTCGAAGGCCTCGCGCAGCCCGCCGAGTGCGGCGCGCACGCTGGGCCACAGCGCCTCGGCCTGGCGCGTCGGCGTGACGCCGGTGGAGCTGGGAGTGAACAGGTCTTCGTGCGTGGCCTCGCGCAGCCGGCGGAGCGCGTTGCTCACGGCCGGCTGGGTCATCGCCAGGCGGTCGGCAGCGCGGGTGACGTTGCGTTCGGTCATCACCACGTCGAAAACCCGCAACAAGTTCAAGTCGAGGGTGCGGAAGTTCATGGCTGACTTTCCTGGTTCGTTGGGTTGACGGCCCCAAGATGCCTTCGGCATCGTCCCCCGAGGGGAGGTCAGGCCGCTTGGGGCGGCCCGGCGCGGCCTGAGCCATTCGCCGCCGGAATGGCCGGATTCAGACTCTGAATTTGCAAACTGTACGGGAAAACCCTAAGTTCTGCTTGTCCGGAGCCGTTGTGCCCCGGCAGCAGAAGGGAGTCCCCCATGTCAACGACCACGATCCGATTTGCCAAGGTCCATGTTCCTCCGCCGGTCGCTGTGCCGCGCGGCGCCGAGTGGGCGTCCGCGCTGGTCAGCGCCCTGGCCCGCCTCGGGCACAGCGTCTGGCGCGGGCTGGAGCGCGTCGGCCAGGCGCGGGCACAGCGCGAACTGAACGGGCTGGCCGAGCGCTATGCCGACCGGCCCGCGCTCGCCGCGAACCTGCGCGACGCGATGAACCGGGCTGCGATGCAGCGCGACAGCTGATCCCACCCAACCCCATTCCTCAAGGAGAAAGTCATGCACTACACCACCACCGCCCTGAATCGCCACGCCAACCTTGCCGCGCACGGCGGCCCGTCCCCCGTTGGCGCCTGGCTGAAGGCCACGCTGCAGCGCCTCATGACCAGCGCGCCCAGGAAGCCGGCGCCGCGCGATCCGGTGCGCGAGGCGGCCGAGGTCCGGAGCCTGGCTGAAAGCATCCGCGGCCACGACCCGCGCTTCGCCGCCGACCTGTTCGCCGCCGCCGACCGGCACGAAGCGCTGGGGCAGTAGCACCCGCCTGCGCCGGGCCGCCACCGTCGGCCGGCGCGGCGTGGCGTGGTGAGCGGCACGGCTCTTGCACCGGTGGGCCCAGCGGCGCATCCTTTCGCCCGAAGGAGCCCATGAACCCTGCCAGCGAACCCGCCCCGCCCGCGCACCGGCTGCGCGTGCTGTTGATCGACGACGGCGCCCACCGCAGCCAACTCATCCGCGAGGAACTGAGCCGCCAGGGCCACGAGGTGGTGGGCGTGATCGACTCGGCCGTGCTGATCCACGACTGCGTGCAACGGCTCGCGCCCGACGTGGTGATCGTCGACAGCGAATCGCCAACGCGCGACACGCTGGAGAACCTGGCCACGCTGTCGGCCGCCAACCCGCGCCCTGTGGTCGTGTTCAGCGAAGACGCGAGCCAGGGCCCGATGCAGCGTGCCTTGCGCGCGGGCGTGAGTGCCTATGTGGTGGCCGGCCTGCAACCCGAACGCCTGCTGCCCGTGCTGCAGGTGGCGATCGCCCGGTTCGAGCACGACGCTGCACTTCGCGCGCAACTGAGCCACGCCCAACTCCAGCTCGCCTCGCGCCGGACGATCGAGCGCGCCAAGGGCGTGTTGATGGCCGAGGCCGGGCTCGACGAAGAGCAGGCTCACCGGCGCCTGCGCAAGCTCGCGATGGACCGCGGCAAGCGGCTGGTCGAGGTGGCCGAAAGCATCATCGAAGCGCGCGACCTGCTGCGGCCGGGCGGTTGATCCCGGCGCAGCGAATCGGGGCGGCGTGCGCCGGCCGCGCACCGCCCCGGCGCTTGGCAGCCAGCGAATCGCCTGCACTTGGTGCACCGCAGCAGAAATCGACCCCCAAGACCCTGGCACGACACGTGCATACGGAAAGGCGAAGACCGCAACGACGCGGTCCCAAGCAGTAGCGGCAGTTGCGGACAAAGGCGTCCGATCACCTTGCCCTGGCGTTCACGCCGGGCAATGTTGATCGCGGCGCCTTTTTGTTTTTGGGTTTTGGAGAAACAGTGATGCAAGCACGCGAGGGACTCATGAGCGACGAACGCCGGACATTCATCAAGGGCGCGGTCGGCACCGCCGCCGCGCTGGCCGTGCCACACGCCTTTGCCGCCGGCTCGGACGCGCCGGAGAAGAAGGAGGTGCGGATCGGCTTCATCCCGCTGACCGATTGCGCCTCGGTGGTGATGGCCTCGGTGATGAAGTTCGACGAGAAGTACGGCATCAAGATCGTCCCGACCAAGGAAGCCTCGTGGGCCGGCGTGCGCGACAAGCTCGTCAACGGCGAGCTCGACATGGCGCATGTGCTCTACGGCCTGGTCTATGGCGTGCATTTGGGCGTCAGCGGCCCGAAGAAGGACATGGCCGTGCTGATGACGCTGAACAACAACGGCCAGGCGATCACGCTGTCGAAGAAGCTCGCCGACAAGGGCGCTGTCGATGGCGCGAGCCTGGCCAAGCTGATGCAGGCCGACAAGCGCGAGTACTCGTTCGCGCAGACCTTTCCCACCGGCACCCACGCGATGTGGCTGTATTACTGGCTGGCGGCCAACGGCATCAACCCGATGACCGATGCCAAGGTCATCACCGTGCCGCCGCCGCAGATGGTGGCCAACATGCGCGTCGGCAACATGGACGGCTACTGCGTCGGCGAGCCGTGGAACGAGCGCGCGATCATCGACGGCATCGGCATCACCGCGGTGACGACGCAGGACATCTGGAAAGACCATCCGGAAAAGGTGCTCGGCACCACCGCCGAGTTCGTGCGGAAGAACCCGAACACCTCGCGCGCCGCGGTGATGGCGATCCTGGAGGCGAGCCGCTGGATCGACACCGGGCTCACCAACAAGATGAAGATGGCCGACACCATCGCCGACAAGAGCTACGTCAACACCAGCGTCGATGCGATCAACCAGCGCATCCTCGGCCGCTACCAGAACGGCCTCGGCAAGACCTGGGACGACCCGAACCACATGAAGTTCTTCAACGATGGCGCGGTGAACTTTCCGTACCTGTCCGACGGCATGTGGTTCCTGACCCAGCACAAGCGCTGGGGCCTGCTCAAGGAGCACCCCGACTACCTGGCCGTGGCGCAGCAGATCAACCAGATCGAGCTTTACAAACAGGCCGCGGCACAGGTCAAGGTCAATCTGCCGAAGGACCCGATGCGGTCGGCCAAGCTGATCGACGGCACGGTCTGGGACGGCCGCGACCCGAAGAAATACGCCGAGAGTTTTCGCGTCAAGGCCGTGGCGGCCTGAGCGTTCATCAAGGAGTACCGCCTCATGGTTGCTGCTGTCTTTCACACGCCCCGCGGCTTGGCCGCCCATGCCGACTCGCGGCGGGCCGAGCTTGTTGCGCCGAGCGCGGCCGTTCAAGCCGAAGCGCCTGCCGCCCGCGCCGAAAGCATTCCGTTCGACTGGAAGGCCTTGTGGCTGCACATCGTGCCGATGGCCCTCGGCGTCGGCCTCGTGGTCGGCATCTGGGCCCTGCTGACGATGCGCGGCGGCGCGTTCCCGACACCGGCGGAAACGTTCACCGAAGCGGTGAAGCTGTTCGCTGACCCGTTCTATCGCAAGGGCCCGAACGACCAGGGCATCGGCTGGAACATCCTGTTCTCGCTCGAGCGTGTGGCGGTGGGCTTCGGCCTCGCAGCAGCGGTCGGCATCCCGCTCGGCTTCTTGATCGGTCGGGTCGAGTTCCTGAACCGCATGGTCTCGCCGCTGATCAGCCTGCTGCGCCCGGTGTCGCCACTGGCCTGGTTGCCGATCGGGCTGCTCGTGTTCAAGGCGGCCAACCCGGCCGCCATCTGGACCATCTTCATCTGCTCGATCTGGCCGATGATCATCAACACCGCCGTCGGCGTGAAGAGCGTGCCCGAGGACTACCTGAACGTGGCTCGCGTGTTGAAGCTTTCGGAGTGGAAGGTGATCACCAAGATCCTGCTGCCCGCCGTGTTGCCCTACATGCTCACGGGCGTGCGGCTTTCGGTGAGCACGGCCTGGCTCGTGATCGTGGCGGCCGAGATGCTGACCGGCGGCGTGGGCATCGGGTTCTGGGTCTGGGACGAGTGGAACAACTTGAACGTCACCCACATCCTGATCGCGATCTTCGTCATCGGCGTGGTCGGGTTGATTCTCGAACAGTTGCTGGTTTCCCTGGCACGCAGAGTCACTTTCGAGGCCTGACCCATCATGAATGCCTTCATCCAGATCCAAGATGTCGAGATGGTGTTCACCACCCGCAAGGGCCGGTTCCACGCGCTGCGCGAGATCAATCTCGACGTGAACCGGGGCGAATTCGTCACCCTGATCGGCCACTCGGGCTGCGGCAAATCGACCCTGCTGAACCTGATTGCCGGGCTGCTGCTGCCGACCTCGGGCGTGTTGCTGTGCGACAACCGCGAGATCGCGGCACCGGGCCCCGAACGTGGCGTGGTGTTCCAGAACCACTCGCTGCTGCCGTGGATGACGTGCCTGGAGAACGTGCACCTCGCGGTCGAGAGCGTGTTCGGCGGGCGCGAGAGCAGCGCGCAGTTGAAGGAGCGTGCGCTCGCCGCGCTGGCGCTGGTGGGCTTGACTTCTGCGCAGGCCAAGCGGCCGGGTGAAATCTCGGGCGGCATGAAGCAGCGCGTCGGCATCGCCCGCGCGCTGGCGATGGAGCCCAAGGTATTGCTGATGGACGAACCCTTTGGCGCCCTCGACGCACTGACCCGCGCCCGGCTGCAGGATGAGCTGATGAAGATCGTGGCCGCGACAGGTTCGACGGTGGTGATGGTGACGCACGATGTCGACGAAGCGGTGCTCCTGTCGGACCGCGTGGTAATGCTCACCAACGGCCCGGCCGCGACGATCGGCGAGGTGTTGACGGTGCCGCTGCCATCGCTCAGCGTGCAGCCGCGCAACCGCGTCGAGATGGCGCACGATGCCGGCTACCTGGCGTCGCGCGAGGCGGTGCTGGAATTCCTGTACCGCAAGCAGGCGCATGTCGAGGCGGCTTGAAACGAGATCCATTTGGATGAGGAAGCCGCCCCCATGAAAAACGACCGCATCCCCAACCAGCGGCAAAAGCTTGTCCTCGTCGGCAACGGCATGGCCGGCGTGCGCACGCTGGAAGAACTGCTGAAGATCGCACCTGACCTGTACGACATCACCGTGTTCGGCGCCGAGCCGCACCCGAACTACAACCGCATCCTGCTCTCGCCGGTGCTGGCCGGCGAGCAGACCGTGGCCGAGATCGTGCTCAACCCGCTGGCGTGGTATGCCGAGCACGGCATCACGCTCCACCTGGGCAAGAAGGTCGCTTCGATCAACCGCAGCCGGCGCATCGTTCAGGCTGCCGACGGCACCGAAGCGCCTTACGACCGGCTGCTGCTGGCGACAGGATCGCACCCGTTCATGCTGCCGGTGCCGGGGCGCGACCTGGCCGGCGTGATCGCCTACCGCGACATCGCCGATACCGAAGCGATGATCGACGCGGCCCGGAAGTACAAGCACGCGGTAGTGATCGGCGGCGGCCTGCTCGGGCTGGAGGCCGCCAACGGCCTGATGTTGCGCGGCATG
>JANOVJ010000318.1:0-18171 GCA_031417295.1 bacterium
CCGCGCGTTTCTCGACGCGGTGACCACCCGCATCATCGAACTCGACCGCGGCCTGATCCGCAGCTACCCCGGCAACTTCAGCGCTTACGAGCGCATGAAGGAGGAGCAGCTCGCCTCCGACGCACTCGCCAACGCGCGGGCCGACAAGCTGCTGGCGCAGGAGGAGGCGTGGATCAGGAAAGGCGTCGAAGCCCGCCGCACGCGCAGCGTCGCGCGCATCGAACGGCTTCAGGTGCTGCGAACGCAACGCCAGGCGCGGCGCGATTCGCTCGGCCAGGTGCGGCTCGAAGTGGATACTGGCACGGCCAGCGGCAAGATCGTGGCCGAGCTGCGTGATGTCTCGATGAGCTTTCACGACCGAGACGTCGAGAAGGTCATCGTCAAGGGTTTCAACGCGACCATCCTGCGTGGCGACCGGGTCGGCCTGATCGGCCCCAACGGCGCCGGCAAGACAACGCTGCTGAAGCTGATCCTCGGCGAGCTGCAACCCACGGCGGGCAAGGTGCGCCAGGGCACCAAGCTCGAAGTGGCGTACTTCGACCAGATGCGCAGCGCGCTCGACCTCGACGCGACGCTGGCCGAAACCATCAGCCCCGGCAGCGAGTGGATCGAGATCGGCGGTGCGCGCAAGCACGTGATGAGCTATTTGAACGACTTCCTGTTCTCGCCCGAGCGCGCCAACTCGCCGGTGCGCACGCTCAGCGGCGGCGAGCGCAACCGGGTGCTGCTGGCGCGCCTGTTCGCGCTGCCCGCCAACGTGCTGGTGCTCGACGAGCCGACCAACGACCTCGACATCGACACCCTGGAACTGCTCGAAGAGCTGCTGCAGAAGTACCCCGGCACGGTGTTCCTCGTCAGCCACGACCGGCGCTTCCTCGACAACGTGGTGACGAGCACCATCGCCTGGGAGGGCGAGGCCTCGCCCGGCCTGTGGCGCGAGTACGAAGGCGGCTACGAAGACTGGGTGATGCAGAAGGCGCGCGCGCAGACGCTGCGGCGCGAGGCGGCAAAACCGGCGGTGGCGGAGAAGCTGCGGCCTGTACCAGCGGCGCCCGCAGCGGCCAAGCGGCGCAAGCTGAGCTACAAGGACCAGCGCGAACTCGATGCGCTGCCGGCCGCGATCGAAGCGCTGGAGGCCGAGCAACGCTTGCTCGCCGAGCAGCTTTCGGGGGCCGAGATCTACGCCGGCAACCCCAGCCGCCTGACCGAAGCGCAGGACCGTGCGGGCCAGATCGAAGAAGAACTGTTGGCCGCGCTCGAACGCTGGGAGGCGCTCGGCGCCGCTTGAGGGTCGACGGCCCCAAGACGCCGTCGGCGCTCTCGGGCTTGCAAACCCGAGGGCCCTCGCCGGCCGCTTGCGAGCGCGCAGGCGCTCGCTCGGCGCGGGCGCAGTCCCCCGAGGGGATCTCAGTCCTCTTGGGGCGGCCCGGCGAGGACTGAGGCCAGAGGCCGGGGTTCAGTTGGGCCCCGCGGAGCGCGCGCCGCCGAACCACGAATCGCTGAGCGCCGCCGGGTGTGAGCGGCTGACGATGAGCCCGGCTTGCAGGTACAGCGCGTTGAGCAGGCGCGTCGTGCGCTCGCGGTTCATGCCCGGCCAGCTGGCGATCTCGCGTTGGCTCGCCACTTCGCGCCGGAGTTGTTGCACCGCCTTGCGAAACGGCCCCTCGGCGCGGAGCACGGCCAGGTCGAAGGCCGGCGAAACGCGGTACACCGCCGCCCCGGTAATCTCGGTCAGCAACTCGCTGCGCGGGCCGTGCACGGCGATCGTCCACAGCAGCGGCGTCAACGGCCGGTACAGCGCCAGATCGCCCACCAGCGTGGCCTCCGGATCGCCCGGCGGGCGCAACACCGCTGGCTCCACCTGCAGCACCGTCAGCGGTTCTCGCCGTTGCGCCACCAGGGCCTGCAAGTCGAGCGGGCAATGGGCCACGCGCTCGAGCGGAAACACGGTCAGCGGCACGACCTTGTCGCCACACTTGAGGTGCACCGTCACGCTGCGCGCGTGGCGCACCGCAGCCGCCAGCACCTCGAGCAGATCGGCGGCACGGCCGTCTTGCTCGAAACGCATCAGGTCCTGCGTCAAAGACGCGCTCAGGGAAGACAGCCGCGTCGATGCCGCGCCTTCGGGGGCGTCGCGGGTCAGCTCGTCCAGGTAGCGCTGGAAACCGCTCGCGCGCATCAGCTCCGGCTCGCCGAAGGGGATGGTGGGCTCGAAATTGGGCATTCGGATTGCGACGGGTTTGCTTACCAGTTTCCCACGCTCGCATGAGCGTGGGGAGCTTACCCCCCGAAACGGAGGGGTTGCAGGCGCGGGCGCCCAGCCCGGTTTGTAACCTGTCGCGCCGATTCGGCGCTATCGGCCCAGGGAAAACGCTAAGCCGCCGCAAACCTGCTCAAGCTGAACGGGGTGGGCCCGTGCGGCCATTCAGTGCCTCGCGGGCCCGTTCCAGTGCGCGCCAGAACCGCGCCTCCTGCGTCGTCGCGAAGTTGATCCGCATCAGCGTGCTCGGCCGGTGCGTGGCGTGAAACAGCGCGCCCGGCGCGAGCAGCCAGCCGTCGTCGAGCATCACTTGCGCCAAGCGCTCGGTGTCCACGCCGGTGTCGAGCCAGCCGAACAGGCCGCGCGGCGGCGCCGCAAAGGTGCAGCCTGCCGCCTCGGCCAGCTTGACGCTGCGGGCGCGGGCGGCGGCCAGCCGCGCCACCACCCGCTCGGCGTGGCGGCGCAGCAGCCCGGCCTCCAGGCAATGCGCGATCGCTTGCTCGGTCAGCGCCGGTGTCGTCAGCGTGCCGAGCAGCTTGGTGTCGATGAAGCGGTCGACCAGTGCCAGCGGCGCGGCGATGAAGCCGACCCGCCAGTTGGGCACCAGGATCTTCGAGAAGCCCGAGATATAGACCGTGCGCTCCAGCGCGTCGAGCGCGGCCAGCCGCGGCAGGTGCGCCGGCGCGAGGTGCGAGTAGCTGTCGTCCTCGACGATGAGCAAGTCATGTTCCTGCGCCAGCTTGAGCAGGCGGTGCGCGCTGGCCAGCGACAGCGACACCCCGGTCGGGTTGTGCAGCACCGAGACCGTGATGTACAGGCGCGGCCGGTGCGCCTGCAGCAGCGTCGCCATCACCGCCAGGTCGGGCCCGTCCTCGCCGCGCGGCACCGGCAGCACGCGCAGGCCGAGCGCGGCCAGGCGCGCGTACTCGACCGGCCAGCCGGGCTCGTCGACGAGCACCGCGTCGCCGGCCCGCAGCAGCGCCCGCGTCACCACGTCCAGGCCCTGCGTGGCGCCGAGCGTGGTCACGATCTGCTCGGGTGTGGCCTTCACGCCGTGGTCGGCCAGGCGGACGGACAAGGCGCGGCGCAGCCGGGTGTCGCCGGCCGGTTCGCCGTACTGCAAGGCCAGCGGCGCCAGCAGCGCGCCGACGCTGACCCGCCGCAACGCGGTGGCGAGCAGCGGCAAGTCCAGCCATTCGACCGGCAAGGTTCCGAGGCCGGGCATCGGATGCGCACCCGGCGGCTGGAACATGCCCCGCATCAGCGCGGTGGCGGTGAGCGGCGCCGCCCGCCGCGGTTCGCCACGCCCGGCCCGCGCCGGGCCGGCCGAGCGCTCGCCCGCGGTCGCGTGGTCGCGCACGAAGAAGCCGCGCTGCTTGCGCGCCTCGAGCAGGCCCTGCGCGAGCAACTGGTCGTAGGCCGCAACCACCGTGCTCGGGCTGACGCCGTGGCGCCGCGCGCACTCGCGCACCGACGGCAGGCGGGCGCCGGGTGCGAGCAGGCGCTGGCGGATGCGCTCGGCGTAGCGCGCCGCCAACTGGTCGGTCAGCGTGATATTGGCGTGGCGCGACAGGCGCGCGGTGCTGGCCATGTGTATCGTCCTTCAGGACAGTACAGATTGATCTCTGTTCCGTCAAAGTGTACTGTCAGTGTGCTGCCACCGACCACTACACTGAGGCCGATGAACCTGTCCGAGTTTTCGGCCCTGCTGGCATTCGCCACCGCGATGAGCTTCACGCCGGGGCCGAACACGCTGCTCGCGTCGGCGCTGGCGGCCAATGGCGGGCTGAGGCACGCGATGCGCTTTGTCGTGGCGGTGCCGTTCGGCTGGAGCGTGCTGCTGCTGCTGTGCAGCCTCGGGCTCGGCGCGGTGGTGACGGCCCACCCGGCGCTGCGCGGCACGCTGGTCGCACTCGGGGTGGGCGCGATGCTCTGGATGGCCTGGCAGCTGGCACGCCGCGGCTCGATGGCAACGATCCCCGGGTCGCGCCTGAGGGTCACGTTCTGGCAGGGCGTGGGCTTGCAGTTCATCAACCTCAAGGCCTGGCTGATGGCGCTCGTGATCAGCGCCACCTGGGTCGCGGTGGACGGCGAACTCGGCTTGCGGCTGCTGCAGGTGGCGCCGGTCATCATGGCCTATGCCTTCGCCAGCAACTTTTGCTATGCGCTCGCCGGCTCGATGCTGCGCGGCTGGCTCGCCCAGGGGCGGCGGCTGCTGCATTTCAACCGCCTGATGGCGCTGCTGCTGGCGGCCACCGCGTTGTGGATGCTGCGGCTGTGATGACGGCCCCAGGATGCCTTCGGCATGCCTTGCACGCCGCGCCGGGCCAGAGGCCCGTCCCTTCGCCAGGCACCATCAGTCCACAAGGACTGCTGGTGTCCGGGCTCAGCCCCCCGAGGGGATTTCAGGTCTCTTGGGGCGGCCTTGCGAGACCTGAGGCTTCGCCATGACTTCCGAAGCCAAGGGCCTGTGGCTCGGCCTGCTCGGCGTCGTGATCTTCGCGATGACGCTGCCGATGACGCGCCTGGCCGTCGGCCCGGCGGCCGACCCACAACTGCCGCCGCTGTTCGTCACCGCCGGTCGCGCCGCGGTGGCCGGCCTGCTGAGCATTGGCTACCTGGTGCTGACGCGCGCACCGCGGCCGCGGCGCGGCCAATGGGCGGCGTTCGCGGTCTGCGCCGCCGGCACGGTGGTCGGCTTTCCGCTGTTCCTCGGCTTCGCGCTGCGCCACGTCGATGCGATGCATGCGGCCGTTGTCACCGGCGTGCTGCCGCTCGGCACCGCACTCGCGGCGGCCGTCTTTTTCCGCCAGCGCCCGTCGAACGGGTTCTGGCTCTGCGCGCTCGGCGGCTGCGCGCTGGTGCTGGCGTTTGCGGTCGGCCAGAGCGGCGGCGGCCTGCGTGCGGCCGACGGGCTGCTGCTGCTGGCGGTGGCCAGCGCGTCGGTCGGCTACGTGGCCGGGGCGAGCCTGTCGGCGCAGATGCGCGCCGAGCACGTGATCTGCTGGGTGCTGGTGCTGAGCCTGCCGCTGACGATCCCGGTGATGCTCACGGCCTGGCCCGATCATGCGGTGCGCGCCTCGGCCTGGGGCGGCTTTGCCTACGTCACGCTGTTCTCGATGTGGCTCGGCTTCTTCGCCTGGTACCGCGCGCTGGCGCTCGGCGGCACGGTGCGGGTGAGCCAGGTGCAACTGGTGCAACCCTTTCTCGCGCTGCTGTTCGCGGTGCCGTTGCTGGGCGAGACGCTCGAGCCGACAACCGTTTTCTTTTCACTCGCGGTGATCGCCACCGTGTTCCTGGGCAAGCGCATGCCCGTTTCTGTTGGACGAAGCTCAGCATGACCACTGCATCACCTTTCAAGTTGGCCCGCCGCGCGGCGAAGATGAACCCGTCGGTGATCCGCGAGATCCTGAAGCTGACCGAGAAGCCGGGCGTGATCTCATTTGCCGGCGGCTTGCCGTCGCCGCAGACCTTCCCGGTCGAGGCGATGCGCGAGGCCTGCGAGCGGGTGCTGCGCGACACCCCGCACGCGGCGCTGCAGTACGCCGCGAGCGAAGGCTTCGAGCCGCTGCGCGAGTGGGTTGCGGGCGAGTTGCGCAAGGGCGGGCTGCACGTGAGCGCGGCGCAGGTGCTCGTCACCACCGGCTCGCAGCAGGGGCTCGATCTGATCGGCAAGGTGCTGATCGACCCGGCCAGCACGGTGCTCGTCGAATCGCCCACCTACCTGGGCGCGTTGCAGGCGTTCGCGCCGATGGAACCGCGCTTTGCCGGCGTGGCTGGCGACGCGGACGGGCCGCTCCCCGACGCGATGGCCGAAGCCGCCCGGGCCACCGGCGCCGACCCGCGCTTCTTCTACCTGCTGCCCAACTTCCAGAACCCGACCGGGCGCAGCATCAACGAAGCCCGCCGTGCCGCGCTGGCCGAGCGCGCCGCGGCGATCGGCCTGCCGCTGGTCGAAGACAACCCGTACGGCGACCTGTGGTTCGACACCCCGCCGCCGCCCAGCCTGGCCGGCCGCAACCCTGAAGGCACGGTCTACCTGGGCTCGTTCTCCAAGGTGCTCGCGCCAGGCCTGCGCCTCGGCTACCTGGTCGCGCCGCCAGCGCTGATGCCCAAACTGCTGCAGGCCAAGCAGGCGGCCGACCTGCACACGCCGGGCTTCAACCAGCGCGTGGTACACGAGGTCATCAAGAACGGCTTTCTGGACCAGCACGTGCCCACCATCCGCGCGCTCTACAAGGCCCAACGCGACGCAATGCTCGCGGCGCTGGGCCGCCACATGCCCGCAGGCGTGCGCTGGAACCGTCCGGCCGGCGGGATGTTCCTGTGGGTCGAGTTGCCCGAGCCCATGAGCGCGGTCGAGCTGTTGCCGCTGGCCGTGGCGCGCGGCGTGGCCTTCGTTCCCGGCGCGCCATTCTTTGCCGGCGCGGAGCGGGCCCACACGCTGCGCCTCTCGTTCGTGACCGCAACGGCGGGCCAGATCGAGACCGGTATCGAAGCGCTCGGCCAGGCCATCCGCGTTGCCCAGGAAGCCACGCCGTGATGAAGACCCGCCCGTTCCGCCAGATCGACGTCTTCAGCGCCGAGCCCTACCGCGGCAACCCGCTCGCGGTGGTGCTCGACGCCGAGAGCCTGAGCGAGGCGCAGATGCAGCGCTTCGCGCGCTGGACGAACCTCTCCGAAACCACCTTCGTGCTGGCGCCGACCGAGCCCGGCGCCGACTACCGGGTGCGCATCTTCACCCCCGGCGGCGAGTTGCCGTTTGCCGGCCACCCGACGCTCGGAACCTGCCATGCCTGGCTTGCCGCCGGCGGGCGGGCACAGGGCGAGACGGTGGTGCAGCAGTGCGCCGGCGGGCTGGTGCGCATCCGTCGCGACGGCGAGCGTCTGGCGTTCGAAGCCCCGCCGCTGCGCCGCTCGGCGCCCGACCCGGCGCTGCTCGCCGATGTGCTGGCCGCGCTCGGCGCCGAAGCCGCCCAGGTGCGGGCAAGCGCTTGGCTGGACAACGGGCCGCACTGGCTCGGCCTGCTGTTCGACAGTGCGGCAAGCGTGCTCGCGCTGGCCCCGGACCATGCCACGCTGAAGACGCTGCCCAAGGTGGGCGTCATCGGCGCCCACGCGGCCGGTGCCGAGTGTGCGTTCGAGGTCCGTGCCTTCGCGGCCTCGGTCGGCATCGCCGAAGACCCGGTGACGGGCAGCCTGAACGCCAGCCTGGCGCAGTGGCTGATCGGCGACGGCGTGGCGCCAGCGCGTTACATCGCGGCGCAGGGCAGCTGCCTCGACCGCGCCGGGCGGGTGCACATCGAACGGCACGACGACGGCCAGGTCTGGGTCGGCGGCGCCAGCGTGACCTGCATCGAAGGCCACGTCCTGTTGTGAAGGCCGGCCTTGACCACCTCGTCCTCGCCGCGCGAACGCTCGCCGAAGGCGTGGCGTGGTGCGAACAGACGCTCGGCATCACGCCCGGGCCGGGCGGCCAGCACGCGCTGATGGGCACCCACAACCGGCTGTTCGCGATCGGCTCGGCCGCGTTCCCACGGGCCTACTTCGAGATCATTGCCATCGACCCCGAGGCGGCATCGGGTCGGACACGCTGGTTCGACCTCAACGACGCCGCGCTGCAAGCGGCGCTGGCAGCCGGCCCGCGGCTGGTGCACTGGGTCGCACGCACGGCCGGGCTCAATGCCGCGGTGGCGGCGCTGGCGGCGCAGGGCCTGGCCGCCGGCCCGGTGTTCGAGGCCGCGCGCGCCACGCCGCAGGGCGAACTGCGCTGGCGGATCGCGGTTCGCAACGACGGCCAGCGCCTGTTCAACGGCGCGCTGCCGCTGCCGATCGAGTGGGGCGCGGCGCATCCCACCGACACCCTGCCCGAGAGCGGCGTGAAGCTCACCGCGTTGCGGCTGGCCGCGCCCGACCCGGCGCCCTTGCAGCGGGCCTTGCAGTCGCTCGGCCTGACGGGCTGCGACGTTGCCGCCGCGCCAGCCACCGGCCCTTCGCTGACGGCGACGCTGCACACGCCGCGCGGCCTCGTCACGCTGGCCTCGCCGCACTGACCCGGAGCCGCCCATGCTGCCCTTGACTGCCGCCGAGATCGCCACCGCCCGCGCCCTCGTCGCCCCGGTGCAGCCGGCCACGCCGACGCTGCGCTGGCCGCTGCTCGACCAGCGGCTCGGCGCGCGGGCCTGGGTCAAGCACGAGAACCACGGCCGGGTCGGCGCATTCAAGCTGCGCGGGGGCGCGGTCTATCTGCATGAGTTGATGCAGCGAGACCCTGCGCTGAAGGGCGTGATCGGCGCGACGCGCGGTAACCACGGCCAGTCGATCGCGCTCGCTGCTGCGCGCCACGGCCTGGCAGCGACGATCGTGGTGCCGCACGGCAACTCGGTCGAGAAGAACGCGGCGATGCGCGCGCTCGGCGCAACGCTGGTCGAGCACGGCAACGACTTCCAGCAGGCGCGCGAACATGCGGCGCGGCTGGCCGCCGAGCGCAACCTGCACTTCGTGCCGAGCTTTCACCGCGACCTGGTGCGTGGCGTGGCGAGCTACTGGATGGAGTTCTTCGAGGCCAGCGCGGGCGACCCGCCCGAGGTCGTGTTCGTGCCGATCGGCCAGGGCTCGGGCATCGTCGCCTGCGCCAGCGCGCGGGCAGTGCACGGCGCCAAGGCAACCCGCATCGTCGGCGTGGTCTCGGCCCACGCCACGGCCTACCTCGACAGCATGCGCGCGGGCCGGGTGGTGGAAGCGCCCGTGACGACACAGCTCGGCGACGGCCTGGCCTGCCGCGTGCCGGACGAAGAGGCACTGGCGGCGATGCTGCGCGAGGTGGACGACGTGATCGCCGTCACCGACGCCGAGTTGGCGCAGGCCATGCGCGCCCTCTTCGCCGACACCCACAACGTGGCCGAAGGGGCCGGCGCCGCGTCGCTGGCCGGCGCGCTGCAGCAGCGCGCCGTGCTGGGCGGGCGCAGCGTCGGCATCACGCTGTGCGGCGGCAACGTGGACAGCAGCGTCTTCGCACGGGTGCTGGCGCGCGGGGCTTGCTGAGCTTCCGACACTCAGGACGCTTCAGCTCACACGAGTGAGGCCGGGTCGAGCGGGAGGGCGTGTCTTGGACGCAAAGTACGCCAAGTATTCACTTGGAAACCTCTGGGTGTCCTTTGCGTTCTTTGCGACCTGAATTTCCTCCGAGCCAAAGCGCTGGCGCCGTCCTTGTGCTCGCGGCCGAGCCGATACCATCGCGGCCATGCAGCGCCGGACCCTTCTCGCCGCCCTGGCCGCCGCGCCGGCCAGCGCCGTGCTGGGTGGTTGCAGCGTCGAGCAAACGGTGTCCGACGGCCCGGCGGCGCCGTCGCTGCAGCCGCTGCCGTTCGAGCCCCGGCTCGCGCTCGTGCTGGCCGCCGGTGGCCCGCGCGGCTTCGCGCATGTGGGCGTGTTGAAGGCGCTGCACGAGATCGGGTTCAAGCCAGACCTGATCGTCGGTGCGTCGGTCGGGGCCTTGATCGGCAGCGCGGCCGCGGCCGGGTTGCCGATCGAGCGCATCGAGGCGCTCGCCTTCGAATTCGACTTCTACCGCATGGCGCGCTGGTCGCCCGGCGACGGGCTGAAGATGGACGGCCGCGAGATCGCGACGCTGCTGCGCCAGACACTGGGCGTCAGCGACTTCGGGCAACTGAAAACCGCGTTTGCGGTGGTCGCCACCGACCTGGCAAGCGGCACGCCAGCGGCCTTCAACCAAGGCGACCTGCCGGTGGCGGTGCAGGCCTCGTGCGCCATTCCGGGCTACTTCGCACCGGTGCGCATCCGCGGCCGTGAGTTCGTCGATGCCGACGTGGCCAGCCCGCTGCCGGTGAAGGTGGCGCGCGATCTCGGCGCGCGGCGGGTGCTGGCGGTCGATGTGGCGGTGCACGCCGACAAGCCACGCCCGAGCGGCGCCGAGGGCTACGAAGCCGGCGACCGCGCCAAGCGGGCGCAGATCGACGCCGAAGCCGGGCTGGCCGACTTGGTGCTGCACCCGTACTTCGGCTACTGGGTCAAGCTGAGCCGCGACTACCGCGAGAGCACCGCCCGCGCAGCCTACGAGCAGACGCTGGCGCAGGCCCCGGCGATCGAACGGCTGATGGCCGGCGCCTGACCGGCCAACTCAGTCGAGCGCCGGGCCGCCCCAAGCCGACTGAGATCCCCTCGGGGGACGACGCCGCAGGCGTCTTGGGGCCGTCATCCAGCCCTCGCCGGGCCGCCCCAAGAGGGCTGCGCTCCCCTCGGGGGACGACGCCGCAGGCGTCTTGGGGCCGTCATCTAACGCTTCCAGCGCCAGGCCCGGCCGAGGCGCGCCCAGGCTTCGTTTGCCTCCGGGTCGGCAGCGCGAGCGACGGCACTGTAGCGCCGCCACAAGACCCAACTGGTCGTCGCCAAGGCCGCCAGCAACAGGCTGCCGAGCACGATCAGCGAGCGCTGCGGTTTGGACTTGCGGTCCGGTGGCAGGGCGACGTCGACGCGCTGCAGCGACGGGCCGTCCTTGGCTTCGTCGAGCTTGGCGAGCTCGTACTGGCGGATCATGCTTTCGAGCAGCGCTTCCTGGAGCTTGAGCTCGCGCAGCGCCCGCACGTACTCGATGCCACCGCTGGTGAGCTTGTTCACCGGCATGTCGAACATGCTCGCCTTCGCGTTCTCGGGGCTGGACTCCATGCGCGCCAGTTCACTGCGCAGCGCCGACAGCTCGGCGCTCAGGCGCTGCACGTCGGGGTTCTTTTCGGTGGCCGTGCGCCGCAGCACGCTGAGCATCACCTCGCGCTCGGCGATCTGCGCGCGCACCCGCGCGGCACCGCTGATCAGCGCCTCGGCCTGTTTGTCGAGCACGATCACGCCCGAGGAAGCCTGGACCTTGAGCATGGCCAGCTCGGCCTCGATCAGGTGCTCCTTGATGTCCTTCAACTGCTGCTCGAAGAAGACCCGGCGCAACTGCGCCTCCGAGACGGCGAGCCGGTCCAGGAGCTTGGCCACTTCCTCGGCGTAGGCGTTGGCCAGCTTGGCGGCAAACACCGGGTCCTTGTCGTCGACCTCGACCGCGATCAGCCCCGACTTCCGGTCGGACGCAATCCGCACGAATGTGGGAAATACCTTGCGCAGCACCTCGTAGGTCTCGACCTTCCAGCGCTCGTTCAGCGCGAAGCGTTCGGCCAGCGCGCGTTGCACGGTGTCGCTCTTGAGCAGCGCAACGTACAACTCATCCGGCGTCTTCGCGCCGCCCAGCCCGCCCGCCAGCCCGCCCAGCGAGCCGAGCGAACTCAACGCCGCCAGCGCCGCCATCGACCCGCCCTGCTGCTGCGAGGTGGGCGGCAGCAGCGTCGCCTGCGCGGTGAACACTTCGGGCATCACCAGCGCCAGCCCGAGCGCGACGATGGCCACCCCCGCACTGACCGAAACGATCAGCCGCTTGCCGTCGCCGATCCAGGTCAGCAGGTCGAGCAGGCCGATCTCGGGCCCGTGGCTCGCTGCGCCGGCTGGCGCCACCGCGGGCTCAGCCGCGGCTTGGTTTTCCGTCATGCCGAACCCGTCATTTGGTGATGCTGTTGATCGCCGCCACCCCGAGGCCGAGGTTGGCCAGGATCTGCGTCCAGTCTTTCGCGTTGCGCACGAAGGCCCGGCCCCAGGTCTCGAAGTCGAGCTGGTTCGGCACGATCAACGCATCGCCCGGCTGCATCGGCTGCGCCTCGACGCTGTTGCGGCTGAACCAGCCGCGGTTGTCGGAGCCGCCGCTGACCGTGCCGTCGGCGCGCAGGATGAACATGTTCGAGGTGTCGGCCGATTCGTCGGCACCGGCAATCTTCAAATAGTCGCCCGCGGTGCGGCCGGGCCGCCACAGGAAGGCGTTGTTGTTGACGACCGCGCCGACCACGGTGACGAACCCGGGCCGCGGCGGGACGATGATGCGGTCGGAGTTCTCGAGCGGAAAGTCGGGCAGCGAATCGATCGAATTCGCGTCGGGGCTGAGCTCGAGCGCGATCCGGCCGTTGGGCTGCACCTTGGCCAGGCGCGACATCTGGGCCTGGGTCGCGGTCGAGCTGAGCGAGGCCACGCTGGCGGTGCTGATGTCGGTCCGGTTGGCGGCGTCGCGCGCCGACTGCGTGGCCGACAGCGTTTCGAGGCGGGTGATCGCCGCGGCGATGTTCTCGCGCTGGCGCTGGCGGGTTTCCTCGCGCGAGAACTCGATCCCGAAGACGTAGGCCTGGGGCGTGAAGCCGCCGGCACGGGCGATCAACTGGCGCATCGTTTCGCCCGGCAGCAGTTGGTACACACCCGGCGTCAAGATTTCACCCTCCAGCGCCACCAGCCGGTTCTGCCGCGCCACCGGAACCCGGAAGTCCTTCTGGCTGAAGACGGTGACCACGTCGCCGGGCAGCAGCTCGATGTTGTTGGCCGGGTCGCCCTGCAGCACCAGCTTGCCCAGGTTGAACGGGATCACCTGGGTGGTGAGGTCCTTCGGGTTCAGGCGCTCGATCGCCGCGTACTCCCAGTTCAGGTCGTCGAACAGCGTGGTCGGCGGCGTCCGCACGCGGTTGGCTTCGGTCGCCAGATCGATGTTCTCGATCGACCGGCCCTGGTTCGGACGCGGCCCGTTCGGGTTGTTCGAGGGGTTCTGCGCGTTTGCGGGGTTGGCGTTGTTGGCGCCAGTCAAACTGCCGCTCCCCGTCGAGCCGGCCTGGCTGCCGGCCCCGGTGATGCCCCGGGCCTGATTGGCGGCGCGGTCCCGGTCACTCGGGGTGCCCGCGCCGTCGAGGCGGTCGCCAGGCCGCTCCGGCGCGGGCTCGGGCGGGAGCATCTGCACGAGCACGTTCTTGCGCCGGTAGAAGTCGGGCGAAATCAGCGCTTCCGCGCTCGGGATCAGGTCGCTGACGCGCATGCCGGGAAAGTAGGCGTAGCGCAACGGCTGCGCCACATGCCCGGTGAGCGTCACCGCGTTGGCGAAGGCCGGCGAGATTGCCAGCAGCGTCACCACGTCGCCGTCGCGCAGCTTCTTCTGCAGGCCGGCGGTGTCGAGCTTGAATTCCTCGACAAACCGCGCAGAGCGCGGCTGCGTGGGGTCGATGCGCTCGACCAGCGCGCGGTTCGGATTGGCCAGCACCGGCGCGCCGCCGGCATAGAGCAGCAGCGCACTGACCGGCTCGTCGGCGCCTTTCAGCTCAAAGATCGCCGCGTTGTCGAGCTCGCCGTTGAGCGCAACGCGCGGCCCGACCGGGTGGAAAATCACCACGTCGCCGGCCACGAGCTGGAGGTCCTTCGACTTGTCGCCCTGGACCAAGAACGCATAGACGTCGAGCTCGGAGACGATGCGCCCGTCGCGGCGCAGGCTGACCTTGCGCATCGAGCCGTTCGGCCCCGGCCCGCCGGCCGCGGCCACGGCCGAGAGGATCGTCGACTGGCTGCCGAGCGTGAACGTCCCCGGCCGCTGCGCCGGGCCGACCACGAACACCTTCACCCCGTGCAACTGGCCGAGCGTGACGTTCAGGTTGAAGTTGGTGTAGAGCCGGCCGATCTGCGCGCGCAGGTGTTTCTCGAGCTCCGACGCACGCACGCCGACGACCGTGAAGCTGCCGATCTTGGGCAGGTTCAGTTGCCCGTTGCGATCGACCACGCTGCGAAAGTCGATGTCGATCGAGCCCCAGGCGCGGACCACGATCTCGTCGCCCGGGCCGACGGTGTAGTCGGCCGAGACCGGCACGTTGTCGATCGAGCTCAGCCCCTCCGGCGGCGCGGCGAAGAAGCTGGCGCCGAACACCGGCAGCAGGCGCCCGGTGGCCGCCAGCACGAAGCGCTGGAACTCGCTCGGCTTGGGCAGCGTGTCGAGGCGGCGCCCCAGCGGGTCGGTGCCGCCGTCGTTGCGCGCTCCCGCCGGGTTGGGATTGCCCTGGCCATCGAGCGTGCGCTGGGTGCCGAAAATCTGCGTCTGGGCGCCGTCGCCCCGGGCCCGCGAATCGGGCGACGCGGTTGACGGGTTCAACGCGCGGGACGCCCCGCCGGAGGTGTTCAGCGAGCCGAAGCCGCCGGCCGGGTCGTCGGCGGCCGAAGCGGGCGGTGCCAGAAGCAACCAGCCCAGCGCCACGACGGGCAGCCAGGGACGGAACGGAGACAGGGAGCGGAGGACGGTCATGCAGGAGCCGATTCGTGAGCATCGGGAGGTTCAGGCGCGGGCTGCGCGGCGCGTGGCGGCGGGCTTGGCGGGCCGAGGCACCCACCTGGCACGGCGGCCCCCCGCCACGGCCAGGACGATCGCGCCAAGCAGCGGGCTATGGTAACGGATGGAGCCACTGCGGCGGCTCGCGGGCCGACGCCCGGCTACACCGACACCACGGTGTCCAGCGGCGCGAAGCGGCCGTCGCGCTTGGCCTTCCAGGCAGCGATGGCTTCGGCCATCTCGGCGCTGTCGAAGATGGCGCTTTGCAGCAGCGTCATCTGGGCCAGCGCCGCGGCGGTGCCGTGGTCGCGGGTGAAATTGAGGGCGAGCTTGCTGCCGGCCATGGCCAGCGGCGACTTGGCGGCGATGCTGCGCGCCACCGCCATCGCGTGGGCGAGCACGGCCGCCGCGTCGGGCAACACCGCGTTGACCAGGCCGACCGCGAGCGCCCGCTCGGCCGGCAGCCGCTCGCCGGTGTAGGCCATCTCGCGCGCCACGGCCGGAGCCACGATCTTCGGCAGCCGCTGCAGCACGCCCACGTCGGCGGTCATGCCGATGTTGATCTCCTGGACGCAGAAGAAGGCATCGGCGCTGCAGTAGCGAAGGTCACACGCCACGGCCAGGTCGAGCGCGCCGCCGATGCAGCCGCCCTGGATCGCGCAGATGACCGGGAAGCGCACCGTGTCGAGCACGTCGAAGCAGGCCATCAGGCGGCGCAGGGAATCCTGAAAGCTCAGCCGCGCGCGCGGCGTGGCGGAATTCAGGAGGGCTTCGCTGCCGTCATCGAAGGTCTCGAGCGCCATGCCGGCGCTGAAGTGCTTGCCGGTCGATGACATCACGAGCACGCGAACCCGGCCTTCGTCGTGCAGCGCCTGCACCGCGTCGCGCAGCAGCGGGAAGAATTCGAGCGTCATCGTGTTCATGCGCTCGGGGCGGCTGAGCTGCAGATGGGCGACGCCGTCGGCGACATCGAGCTGGAAGAAATCGTTCATTCGCGGGCTCCTCGAAAGACCCGCACCATAGCGCCCGCGCCCGCCCTGTCAATTGCCGGGCGCGCACCCCTGCTATGCCGGCAGCGGAATGGCGAGCCAGATTGCGCCGACGGCGGCCACGAAGACGACGATCTCGATCACCGTGCGCAGCGTGTTGTGGCGGTTGTTCATCAGGCAACCTCCGTGCTTCGCACTGCGGTATGGCCCTTCGGACGGCCGTGCGGGCTCATGCCGGCGCCACCGCCTGCGCCAGGCCCTTGGCGAAGCTGGCCGCGCTCGGCCGGTCGAGGTAGACGCAGCGCTTGCCGGTGCGTTTGCAATGGTCTTTGACGATGCCGTAGGCGTTGTGGTTCAGGCAACCGGCCTGGCAGATCACCAGGTCGGCCGCCGCCAGGCTGGCGCCGAGACGGTGGCTGCTGTCTTCAATGCCGCCGTCGTGGTGCGCAAACCGGCCGCCGTGGCGTTCGACCAGGTCGCGGTAGATCGGGATGTGCCCGCTGCGCCCGCCGACGCACAGAATGCTTCGGGCGCCCAGGTCGAGCGGCGACGCGGACGGCGGGCCCTCGTTGGCGGCTGCGTTGGCGGCTGCGTTGGCGGGTCGGGCCAGCGGCTCGGCGGCGGGCTCGGGCGTGAAGGTGGCGGCCGCGCGGCGCATGTCGGACAGGGCCTTCTCCAGTTCGCGCACGCGCTGGCTCAACTCGGCAACACGTTGCGCCAGTTGGACCCGGCTGCCGATCTCCGGCGTGGCCTGGCGCAGCAGCTCGAGCTCGGCCTGCTGAGTCGCGGCGAAGGTCTCGCGGGCGATGGCCTCGGCGCGCAGGCGCATCAGTTGCGCATTCAGCCGCTCCTGCTCGGCGGCCCGTTCGAGCTGCGCCTGCATCCCGCGCTGCTGGGCCCGGGCGAGTTCGGCCGCGAGCTGCACGTTGGCGGCGGCCAGGGCCTGCGCTTCACGCGCCTCGACGCGGCTGGCCGCGCCGGCCTGGTGCTGGAGCATGTGAACCTCGCGCAGCAGGCGGTCTTGCAGCGCGGTGTCGCAACGCGGGTGGGTCAGCGTGGCCCACAGCGGGCCAGCGATGTCGCCCGCCGCGACGGCCTGGTCCCACAGCGCGGCCAGCGGGTCGGCCGTCTTGGCCGCAGCGAACCGGCGCAGCACCGGCGCATAGCGCCGCTCAAGCTCGCGCTGCAACAGCTCGGACACCCGGTTGCGGGTGCTGCACTCGCGCACGGCGCCGACGTGCAGGCCGTAGTCGTCGGCCACGCTGACGCCCTCGAACAGCTTGTCGAGCAGGCGCCGGACCTCGTCGATCGCCAGGCACACGCCAATGACCGGGCAGTGGCTTGGGGTCGGCAGTTCCCACAGGCGCCGGCGCCGCGAGCCGCCGGCTGGCACGGTGGTGTTCGGCGCGGCGTCGGCGCGTACTGCCGGGGTCTCGGCGCGCTCGAAAACATGCGCGGTCAAGCGGTTCACGGGGATCACGGGAACCGCGGCGGCGGCGAGCTTGCACATGGGCGGGCTCCGGGTGAGCGTCAATGAACGAAGCGCGGCAGCGGCAGGGCGGGCGCGCTGGCCTCGGTGTCGGTGGCGGTATCTGCGTGCGGGTCGGCGTGCGGGTCGGCCTCGACAGCGTCATCGCCGTCGGTCTGCTGGCCGGCGTGGCGCTCCAGCCGGGCCTGCGCCTGCGCGAGCATCTGCGCGAGCGAGCGGAACGCGTCCGGCTCGAGGCGCAGGCTCAGGTACTGCAGCGTCAGCGTGATCACGCCGCATGCGCACACGCTGACGGCGCCCACGTCGCACTGCGTCAGGCGCAGCCCGGGGCCGTGATCTTCGTCGAGCAACACGTTCATCCGGCCAGCGCCCGGCTGCGCACGGCGGTGCAGTCGCCCATCGCGGCAACCCGGCTGGCAGCGGCCACCACCGCCGCGATGCGCCCGACATCGCGCAACTGCAGCAGCGTCAAGCCTTCGCCGCGCAGGCTGTCGTGGTGGCTCTTGACGCCATGCGGGCATTTGCCAACGATCGCCGCGGCCAGGGCGTAAGTCTCGAAGTTCAGCTTCGAGATGCCGCCGTGGCTGGCGTAGGCGTTCATGCGCAACTGCGCCGGCTGGCTGCTCAGGTCGGCATTGCCGGCCATCGCGAGGTACGGGTACCAGACGCTGTTCAGCGCCATCAACGACGCGGCGGTGAGGCAGCCGGCCCGCTCCGATTCGGCCAGCACGCCAGCGTCGCAGATGCTCGCCACCAGGGCCGCGTCGGCGCTGGCGAAGGCTGCCGCCAGCGCCACGCCCGCCGCCTGTTCGGGCGTGAGCGCGGAGCGCAGCAGCACCGCGTCGAGGTTGAGCCGCAGGTCCTTGGCCCAGGCGGGCAAGCGCGCCTTGAGTGCGTCGATGAAATTCACTCGCCCGCCCTCGCGCCACACATCGCCGGGTGGCGCCGCCGACGGCCCGTTGGCACGGGCGGCGCTCGGGGCTTGCGGGCCGTCGAAGCGCCGCAGCATTTCGGCCGGGTTGCGCCCGACGCTCGGGTTGTGGGCCCAGCCGTGCTGAACCGCGCTCTCAGCGTCGATGCCGAAGGTGGCGCGCAGGGCCTCGCCGGCCGCGGCGTCGCGCGCACCGAGCGGGTTGAGCAGCGAGCCGTTGATGGTTGAAACACGCATGACGACTACTGTAATGCGAATTACTCGCATTCGCAAAGAAAATTTGCGGGTGGGGCGAATCGGCTCGATCGGGTCAAAGCCGTGTCGGCTCAA
>JANOVJ010000319.1:0-10958 GCA_031417295.1 bacterium
CGCGTTGCCGACCCACATGGAGGCGATCAGGCCCCAGAACAGCTGCGGGTTGCTGGTCATCACCTGCGGGCCGGGCTGAATGCCCTTGATCGTCATCGCGCCGACCATCAGCGCCATCACCGCATTCGGCGGGATGCCGAGCGTGAGCATCGGAATGAACGAAGTCTGCGCACCCGCGTTGTTGGCCGCTTCCGGGCCGGCCACGCCGCGGATGTTGCCCTTGCCGAACGGCACCTCGCCGGGGCGGCCCTTGGACTTCTTCTCGACCGTGTAAGCCGCGAACGACGCAAGCAGCGCGCCGCCGCCCGGCAGCACGCCGAGGATCGAGCCCAGCGCCGTGCCGCGCAGCACGGCCGGTGCGGCGTCCTTGAAGTCCTGCTTCGTCGGCCACAAGCCCTTCACGTCTTTCGTGAACACCTCGCGGTGTTCGGCCGGCTGGCCGAGGTTGGCGATGATCTCGCCGAAGCCGAACACGCCCATCGCGATGGCAACGAAGCCGATGCCGTCGGTGAGCTCCGGAATGTCGAAGCTGAAGCGCGGCACGCCGGAGATCACGTCGGTGTTGATCTGCCCCAGCAGCAGGCCGAGGATGATCATCGCGATCGCCTTCAGCAGCGAGCCCGAGGCCAGCACCACGGCGCCGATCAGGCCCAGCACCATCAGCGAGAAGTACTCGGCCGGGCCGAACTTGAAGGCCAGTTCGGTCAGCGGCGGCGCGAACGCGGCGATGATGATGGTGCCGACGCAGCCGGCGAAAAACGAGCCCAGGCCGGCCGCCGCCAGCGCGGCGCCCGCCCGGCCCTTGCGTGCCATCTGGTAGCCGTCGATCGCAGTCACCACCGAAGACGACTCGCCCGGCACGTTGATCAGGATCGCCGTCGTCGAGCCGCCGTACTGCGCGCCGTAGTAAATGCCGGCCAGCATGATCAGCGCCGGGGTCGCGTCGAGCGCGTAGATCGACGGCAGCAGCATCGCGATCGTGGCCACCGGGCCGAGGCCGGGCAGCACGCCGATCAGCGTGCCGAGCACCGCACCGCCGAACGCGTAGGCCAGGTTCTGCAACGTGAAGGCGACGCCGAAGCCGATCGAGAGGTTGTGAATCAGGTCCATGGCGCGGCCCTCAGGTTCCGGTGCCGAGCGTCGGCCAGAGCGGGATCGTCAGGTTCAAGCCCCAGATGAAGATGACCCAACTGCCCAGCGTGAGGATGGCGGCGTTGATGAGCGACTCGCCCCAGTGGTGCTCGTCACCGGCCAGCGACGCCACGACCACGAGGATGGGCAGCGCAATGAACATGCCCAGGTGCGGCAGCGCCCAGCCGAACACGGCCACGGTACCGACGATGAAGATCAGCGGCCGCCAGGCGAAGGCGCCGACCGGGTCGCCATCGGCAGTTTCGAGGGTCAGCGCCTTGAACAAGACCATCGCACCCAGCGCCGCCATCAGCACACCCAGGCCAAACGGAAAGTAGCCGGGGCCGGGCCGGGCCGACGAGCCGAAGTTGTAGTTCGTGGCGCCCCAGGCAAAGGCAATACCGACCACGACGAACATCAGGCCGGACCAGAAGTCTCGCTGGCTCTTGATTTTCATGGGCTTGCGCCTCCATCTTGTTTTGGGTGTCGTCGGCATTCTAGGCAGCACCGCACTGGGCTTGGCTGTGGTTTCCACGTAGCGGGCGCACGGCCGACCGGCGCCGCGCCGTCACGGCCGGCCGCAGTTGAGCCGGCTCAATCTGCAATTCGTCGCAACCCACCCCGGCCACCGCCGGGCGGCTGCTTACACTTCCGGCTCAGCATCGAAACCAGAAGGGGAGCCCATGCGCAAGCAGTGGCTGGTAGGGAGCATCGCCGCGGTCATCGCCGTGGCTGTTGCTTCAGTGGTCGTGACGCGGGCCATGAGCCGCGGCGGCGACGGCAGACAAGACAAGGGGCCCGAGGTCGCGCTCGAGTTCACGGCGCTGGAGGTGGTGCGCCCACTGAGCGTGGCGATGCCGCTGCGGATCGAGTTTTCGGGCCCGCTGGTGGCGCCGCGCACGGCGATCGTGCGGGCCAAGGCGGCCGGCACGCTGGTCTCGCTGAGCGTGGCCGAAGGCAGCCGCGTGCGCAGCGGGCAGGCCCTCGGGGTGATCGATCTCTCAGACCTGCAATCGCGCCTGACCGACCGTTCCGCCGCGGTCGAATCGGCGCAGGCAGCCTACGCCGAGGCCGAGCGCCAGCACAGCGCGAACGTCGGCCTGGCGGCGCAGAAGTTCATCTCGCCCACGGCACTGCAAACCTCGCAGGCCCGGCTCGACGCGGCCAGTGCACAGCTCAAGTCGGGGCAGGCCCAGTTGGCGATGGCGCGCACCGGCATTCGCGAAGCCGCGCTCACTGCCCCGATCTCGGGCGTGGTCAGCAAGCGCAATGTGGTGCCGGGCGAGAAGCTCAGCATGGAGCAACCGATCCTTGCCATCGTCGATCTGGACGAACTCGAACTGGCCGGCGCCGTGGGCACGCACGAGGTCTCGCGCCTCACGCCCGGCATGGCGGTCGAGGTTCGGGTCGAGGGCGCGGTGCAGCCGGTGGCGGGCCGGCTGGTGCGGATCGCGCCGGCGGCCGAGCCGGGCACGCGCTCGATCGGCGTCACGGTGGCGGTGCCGAACCCGGGCGAGGCGTTTCGCGCCGGCCAGTACGCCATTGCCCGGGTGACCCTGCCCGACAGCGGCCAGCGCATGACGCTGCCCGCGCTGGCCATCGGCAATGTGTCGGGGCAGGACACGGTTTGGGTCATCGACAACGGCGTACTGGTGCGCCGCGCTGTCACGACCGGCCGCCGCGATGAAGCGCAGGGGCTGGTGGAGGTGCTGGCCGGGCTGACGCCGACGGCGCAGGTGCTGGCGGCGCGTTTTGACAACCTGCGCGAAGGCGCGAAGGCGGTGGTCGTGGCGCGCGCAGGCTCGGTCGCGTCAGCGGCGGCTTCGGCCACCGCACGTTGAGGAGCCGGCCATGTGGATGACCCGCGTTTCAATCGCCAACCCCGTGTTCGCGACCATGGTGATGGTCGCGCTGTGTGTGCTCGGCATCGCTTCCTACCTGCGCCTGGGGGTGGAGCAGATGCCCGACATTTCGCCCCCGATCGCCTTCGTCGACGTGGCCTATCCGGGCGCCTCGCCCGAAGCCGTCGAACGCGAGGTGACGAAGACGATCGAGGAGGCGCTGAACAGCATTGCCGGCGTCAAGCGCATCACCTCGCGCAGCTTCGAGGGCCGCAGCCAGACCAGCGTCGAGTTCAGCCTGAATGCCGACATGGGCAAGGCGATGCAGGACGTGCGCGACCGCATCGCCGTGGTCCAGGCCGCCTTCCCCAAGGAAGCCAAGACGCCGACCGTCGCCCGTTTCAACAACGACAACAGCCAGCCGGTGGTGACGATGGCGCTGGTCTCGACCACGCGCAGTGCGCGCGAGTTGTCGATCCTCGGCGAGCAGAACGTCGGCAAGCGGCTGCAAAGCGTCGAGGGTGTGGCGCAGGTGCAGATCAGCGGCCTGGCAACGCGCGAGGTGCGGATCGACCTCGACCCGGCGCGGCTGCGCAGCTACGCCGTGACCCCGGCCGAGATTTCGACCGCGCTGCGCGAAGCCAACGCCGACCAGCCGGTCGGGCTGCTGTCGGATGCGACGCAAGACTCGATCCTGCGCGTCGAAGGCCGGGTCCATGACCCGAAGCGGTTTGCCGAGACGGTGGTGGCGCATCGCAACGGCCTGGCGCTGACGCTCGGTGACCTGGGCCAGATCGTCGAGCGCGAACGTGAACCCGACACGGTGGCGCGCATCAACGGCCAGAAGGCGGTCAACTTCAACGTCTTCAAGCAGCAGGACGCCAACGTCGTCGCCACCGGCGAGGCGGTCAAGGCGCAGATGGAGGTGATCCGCAAGACGCTGCCATCGGATGTGGAACTGCGGCTCATCTATGCGTCGAGCGACTTTGTGAAGGGCTCGCTGCAGGGCCTGCAGCACACGCTGATCGAAGGCGCGCTGCTCACGGTCGCGATCGTGTTCCTGTTCCTGCACTCGTGGCGCTCGACCATCATCACCGGCCTGACCTTGCCGATCTCGGTGATCTCCAGCTTCATTGCCGTGTACGCGTTCGGCTTCACGCTGAACTTCATGACGATGATGGCCTTGAGCCTGTGCATCGGCTTGCTGATCGACGACGCGATCGTGGTCCGCGAGAACATCGTGCGCCACCTGCACATGGGCAAGGACCATCACACCGCCGCACTCGAAGGCACCGAAGAGATCGGCCTGGCGGTGATGGCCACCACCTTCGCCATCTGCGCCGTGTTTGTGCCGGTCGCCTTCATGAGCGGCATCGTCGGCAAGTTCTTCTTTCCGTTCGGCATCACCGTCGCCGTCGCCGTGCTGGTGAGCCTGTTCGTCAGCTTCACCCTCGACCCGATGCTCTCCAGCATCTGGAAAGACCCGCCGTCGGCGCGGCTGAAAGCGGTCTGGGGCATCGGCCACCTGATGCGCTGGACCGACAGCGGCCTCGATGTGATGCACACGCTCTACGAGCGGCTGATCCACTGGGCCTTCAGCGGCCGCCGCTACCGGATGTGGTTGCCGCCGCTGCCGGCCTACGGCCACCCGTTCGATGCTGCGGGCCAGCGCGACAAGGCGGCGCCGCGGCAATGGCGGATGGTGACGATCACACCCCGCGGCGTGATCCTGTGCATCGGCGCCGCGAGCTTCGTCGGCGCACTCGGCCTGGCGCCACTGGTGGGCAGCGAGTTCATTCCGCAGACCGACCAGAGCTTCACCCAGCTCAGCATCCGCATGCCGGTGGGTGCCAGCCTGGCGCGCAGCGACGCCAAGGTGCGCCAGGTCGAGGAGATCGTGGCCAGCTTCCCCGAGGTGAAGAACGTCTCGACCAACGTTGGCGGCGAAGGCTCGGGCTTCTCGGTCGGGCGCAACCAGGCCTCGCTGAACATCGGCCTCGTCGATCGCGGCGAACGCAAGCGCTCGCAGAAAGAAGTGGAAGACGCGATCCGCGCCAAGATCGCGAAGATTCCCGGGATCGACGTCTCGGTCGGCTTCGACCGGCCGATCTACGTGACCATCCTGGGCAGCGACCCGGTGCTGCTGGCCAAGCTGTCGCAGGAGTTCGCCGAGAAGATCAAGAAGATTCCCGGCACGACCGATGTCGAGCTGTCGTACAAGCCCGGCCTGCCGGCCTTTGCGGTGCGCTTGAAGCCCGGTGCGGTGCGCGAACTGGGGCTGACGGCACCGCAACTCGCTGCCAACCTGCGCGCCTACGTGAACGGCGAAGTCGCCACCTACTGGACCACGCCCGACGGCGAGCAGGTGGAAGTGCTGCTGCGCCTGCCCGAGGTGCAGCGCGAACGCATCGAGCAGATGCGCAGCCTGCCGATTGCATTTGCCAAGGACGGCACGCCGATCACGCTGGAGACCGTGGCCACCATCGAAGCGGTGGACAACCCGGCGGTGATACGGCGCCAGAGCCTGCAGCGGCGCGAGGCGATTTTCGCAGGCGTGGAAGGCCGGCCGTCGGGCGACGTGGGCGACGACGTGCAAAAGCTCGTCAAGGAAACGACGCTGCCGCCCGGCTTCAGCTTCGACGTGGGCGGCCAGACGCGCGAACAGCAAGAGGCGTTCACCGCGATGCTGGGCGCGATGGCGCTGGCGGTGATCTTCATCTACATCGTGCTCGCGAGCCAGTTCGGCAGCTTCGTGCAGCCGATCGCGATCATGGCTTCGCTGCCGCTGGCGCTGATCGGCGTGATGCTGGCGCTGCTGCTCTGGGGCAGCACGCTGAACGTGTTCTCGATGATCGGCCTGGTGATGCTGATGGGGCTGGTGACGAAGAACGCGATCCTGCTGGTCGACTTTGCGAACCAGGGGCTGAGATCGGGCCTCTCGGTGGCCGACTCGCTGCTGCAGGCCGGCCTGATCCGGATGCGGCCGATCCTGATGACAACCGCGGCGATGGTGTTCGGCATGTTGCCGCTGGCCCTGGCCCTGAACGACGGCGGCGAGATCCAGGCGCCGATGGGGCGCGCGATCATCGGCGGAGTGATCACCTCGACGCTGCTGACGCTGGTGGTGGTGCCGGTGATCTGGAGCTATCTGGTACGCGAGAAGAAGGCGCTTGCGCCGGTGGCCGCGCCAGCGTTGCCGCAATCGGCCCACGGCCTGCGGGCGGGCGAGGCCGCGGCCGAGTAACCCACCCTGCGCCGGGGCGGTGTTCACTCCCTCTCCCACAAGTGGGAGAGGGTGCCGTTCCGTCAGTAGTGAGCCCGCTCGGCGAGCGCTTCCCAGACCGGCTTCAGTTGGCCGGGAAGGCCGGGCAAGCCGCCCAGGTCGGCCCGGCTTTCGCCCGGCGCGTGGAAGTCGGAACCGCGCGAGGCCAGCAGGCCGAATTCGGTCGCCATGGCCGCGTACTTCACGTAGTCGGCGCTGTTGTGGCTGCCCGTCACGACCTCCACGCCCCGCCCGCCGTGGGCCTTGAATTCGGAGAACAGCGCGTACTCCTCGTTCGGCGTGACCTTGTAGCGGCCCGGGTGGGCAATCACGGCCAGGCCACCGGCCTCGGTGATCCAGTGCACGGCCTCGCCCAGGCCCGCCCAGCGGTGCGACACGTAGCCCGGCCGGCCTTCGGTGAGGTACTTGCGAAACACCGACTGGGTGTCGGCACACACGCCCGACTCGACCAGGTAGCGCGCGAAGTGGGTGCGCGAGATCAGCGACGGGTTGGTGACGTACTTGAGCGCGCCCTCGAAGCTGCCCTTGATGCCCACTTGCGCCAGGCCAGCCGCCATGTCGCGCGCGCGCTGCTCGCGCCCGCCGCGGGTGGCGGCGAGGCCGGCATTGAGCGCGGCGTCGTCTTCATCGAAACCGAGACCGACGATGTGCACCGTGAGGCCGGCAAACGTGACCGAGACTTCAACCCCGCTGACCCACGCCAGGCCGATCGCCGCGGCGGCGTCGCGCGCCCGATGCTGGCCGCCAACCTCGTCGTGATCGGTCAGCGCCCAGAGCTCGACGCCATTGGCTTTGGCGCGCGCCGCCAGCGCCTCCGGGCTGAGCGTGCCATCGGAGATGAACGAATGGCAGTGCAGATCGGCGTTGAGCAAGTGGACCGGGGTTGCCACTGCGTTCATCGCCGCTTCGGCGGTTTGCCGCCTGCGCCCTTGCGCGCCGCCGACTTGACGGCCCGCACCGGGTGCGCGCCCTTGCCCGGCCCGCCTCGGCCTTTGGCAGCGGCCTTCAAGGAGCGGTCGGCGCGGCTGACCGCATCGAGCTCAGCCACCGCCCCGCCGCCACCGCCCACTCCACCGCCAACGCTGGGGCCAGCCTTGTCGCCAAATTTGTCACGGCGGGCGCGCGCAAGCAAGGCCGTTTCCTCGCCCTCGTTGACCATCCGGAAATCGATCTTGCGGCCGTCCAGATCGACCCGGCTGACCTGCACCCGCACCCGCGAGCCGACGGTGTAGCGCACGCCGGTGCGCTCGCCGCGCAACTCCTGGCGCACCTCGTCGAAGCGGAAATACTCGCCGCCGAGTTCGGTGATGTGGACCAGCCCTTCGACGTAGAGCCCGTCGAGTTGCACGAACAGGCCGAAGCTCGTCGCCGCGCTCACCGTGCCACCGAACTCCTCGCCCAGGTGCTCGCGCATGTAGCGGCACTTGAGCCAGGCTTCGACATCGCGCGAGGCTTCGTCGGCGCGGCGTTCGTTGGCGCTGCAATGGGCGCCCGCCGTTTCCCACTGCTCTTCTTCGGCACCGGCGCTCTTCTTCGCCTTGCCCGCCGCTTCGGTGAGGCCGCTGATCAGCGAGTAACGCTTGCCGGTCAACAACGCCTTGATAACGCGGTGGACCAGCAAGTCGGGATAGCGCCGGATCGGGCTCGTGAAGTGCGTGTAGGCCGGGTAGGCGAGGCCGAAGTGGCCGTTGTTCTCGCCGGTGTAGATGGCCTGCTGCATCGAGCGCAGCAGCATCATGTGGATTTGCTGCGCGTCGGGCCGCTCCTTCGTCGCGGCGGCAATCTGCTGGTACTCGCCGGGCTTCGGATCATCGCTGATCGACAAGCCGAGGCCGAGCGCCTTCAGGTAGTTCTGCAGGAGCGTGCGCTTCTCCGGCGTCGGGCCTTCATGCACGCGAAACAGCGCCGGGTGCTTGGCGCGTTCGATGAAATCGGCCGAGCAGACGTTGGCGGCGAGCATCGCCTCTTCGATCAGCTTGTGCGCCTCGGTGCGGGTGCGCGGCACGATCTTCTCGATCCGGCCGTTCTCGTCGCAGACGATCTGGGTTTCGGTGGTCTCGAAGTCGATCGCGCCCCGCTTTGCACGCTCCTTGAGCAACGCGCGATAGACCTCGTTCAAGTTCAGCAGGTGCGGCACCAACTCGCTGCGCTTGGCTGCTTCGGGCCCGCGCGTGTTGGCCAGGATAGCGGCGACTTCGTTGTAGGTGAAGCGCGCGTGCGAGCAGATGATTGCGGGGTAGAACTGGTAGGCCGCGATCTCGCCGCTGGCGCTGACCAGCATGTCGCAAACCATCGCCAGCCGGTCTTCGTTCGGGTTCAGCGAGCACAGGCCGTTGGAGAGCTTCTCCGGCAGCATCGGGATCACCCGGCGCGGGAAGTAGACCGAGGTTGCGCGCTCATAGGCGTCGTCGTCGATCGGCTCACCCGGCTTGACGTAGTGGCTCACGTCGGCGATCGCGACGATCAGCCGCCAGCCTTCCGTGGCGGTCTTGCCGCGGCCTTGCTTGATCGGCTCGCAATACACCGCGTCGTCGAAGTCGCGCGCGTCTTCGCCGTCGATGGTGACGAGCGCCACGTCAGTCAGGTCGATCCGGCCCTTGCGGTCGATGGGGCGGATCTTGTCCGGCAGCTCGGCCGCCTGCGCCAGCGTTTCGGGCGAAAAGCGGTGTGGCACTTCGTACTTGCGGACCGCGATCTCGATCTCCATGCCGGGGTCGTCGATCTCGCCCAGCACCTCGGTCACGCGGCCCATCGGCTGCGAGTACAACGACGGCGGCTCGGTCAGCTCGATCGCGACCACCTGCCCGACAGCGGCGTTGGCCAGGCCGTTCTTCGGCACCATGATGTCTTGCCCGTAGCGCTTGTCTTCCGGCGCCACGAGCCAGATGCCGGCCTCGTGCAGCAGGCGGCCGATGATCGGCGCTTTCTTGCGTTCGAGGATCTCGAGCACACGGCCCTCGGGGCGGCCCTTGCGGTCGTAGCGGATGATGCGCACGCGCACCTGGTCGCGGTGCATCACGGCGCGCATTTCCTGCGGCGAGAGGTATACGTCGGGTTGCCGGTCGGGCCGACAGGAAGCCGTGGCCGTCGCGGTGGCCCTGGATCACGCCGTCGACTTCGCTCATGAGCGCTGCGCCGGGGGGGTGCGGGGTGTTCGGCGCGTTGGGGGTGCTTGGGGTGTTCGTTGTTTTGATGATGATAGAATCCTAGACTTCCTGAAATGCCCAGGTGGCGGAATTGGTAGACGCACTAGTTTCAGGTACTAGCGGGTAACTCCGTGGGGGTTCGAGTCCCTTCCTGGGCACCAAGAGAATCGAAAAAAAGCAAGAAAATAGAGACAAGGCAAACGCGCTTCGGCGCGTTTTTCTTTGGGCGCTCGCAATCAAATTGCGAACTTCTTGGCCAGCCCGTCGGGCCGCAAGTCGTCGTACTCCTCGAACGGCTGGTGAATCCACGGGCTCGTTGGCAAGGTCTCGACGTAGTAGTCGGGCGTGTAGGAAGAAACGCCCTTGGTCCAGATCACGGCCGAGCGCAGTTCGCTGATCGATGGCTTGCCGCGCAGCCGGTCGACCACCGCGCGCAGCGTGACGCCCGAGTCGGCGAGGTCGTCGACCAGCAGCACCCGGCCGGCCAGCTCGCCCTTGGGCAGGGTGATGTATTTGGCGATGTCGAGCCGGCCCTGGATCGTGCCGGCTTCGGCGCGGTAGGAACTGGTCGACATGATGCCGAGCGGCTTGTCGAACACACGCGACAGCACATCGCCAGGGCGCATGCCGCCGCGCGCGAGGCACAGGATCTGGTCGAAATCCCAGCCCGACGCGCTGACCTTCAACGCCAGGCGTTCGATCAGCATGTGGTACTCGTCCCAAGAGACGTAGAGATGTTTGCCGTCGTCGGTCAGCATGCGGGCTCCAGATGAATGCGGTTGAGTGTCAGGCGGTGTAGGGATGGCGCAGCAGGATCGTGTGTTCACGGTCCGGGCCGGTCGAGACCATGTCGATCGGCGCGCCGATGAACTCTTTCACCCGTTCCAGGTAGCGTCGCGCGTTCAGCGGCAGCGCGTCCCATTGCGTGATGCCGAAGGTCGAGCCTTCCCAGCCGGGGAAGCTGTCGTAAACGGGCACGCAGGCGGCAATGTCGTCGGCGTCCAGCGGCAAAATGTCGATCCGTCGCCCGTTCAATTCGTAGCCGACACAGACCTTGATCTCGGGCAGGCCGTCGAGCACGTCGAGCTTGGTGATGCACAAACCCGACAGGCCGTTGATGATCAGCGAACGCTTCAACAGCGCTGCATCGAGCCAGCCGCAGCGGCGCGGCCTGCCAGTCACGGTGCCGCGCTCCTGTCCGACCGTGGACAAGTGGTGGCCGACGGTCCCCGGCTCGTCCATCGGCAGTTCGGTCGGGAACGGCCCGCCGCCGACGCGGGTGGTGTAGGCCTTGGTGATGCCCAGGATGTAATGCAGCAGATCCGGCCCGACCCCGGCACCTGCCGCCGCGTTGCCGGCGACGCAGTTGCTCGAGGTCACGTACGGGTAGGTGCCGTGGTCGATGTCGAGCAGCGTACCCTGCGCGCCCTCGAACAGGATGTTGGCGCCGCCGCGGTTCGCGTTGTGCAGGATGTAGCCGACGTCGGCCATCATCGGCTTCAGCTGCTCGGCAACGAGCATCGCGTGGTCGAAGATCGGCTGGAATTCGAGCGGCCT
>JANOVJ010000320.1:0-1589 GCA_031417295.1 bacterium
GCACCGCCGAGTTCGCGGGCGACCACTTTCTGGCGTCAGACGCCATGGCCTTGGCGGGTGTGACCGACCAGATCGTCTACCTGGAAGAGGGCGATGTGGTCGACCTGCAGCTGGGCAAGTATTGGATCACCTCACGCCAGCCGGATGGCCACTTCGAGCGCGTGACGCGCGAAGTGCGCACGGTGCACGCCCACAGCGGCGCGGCCGAGCTGGGGCCGTACCGCCACTACATGCAGAAAGAGATTTTCGAGCAGCCGCGCGCGATTGCCGACACGCTCGAAGGCGTGCAAGCCATCTCGCCCGAGCTGTTCGGCGACGGCGCGTACCGTGTGTTCAAGGAAGTGGATTCGGTGCTGATCCTCGCCTGCGGCACCAGCTACTACGCGGGGCTTACGGCCAAGGTCTGGCTCGAAGGCATCGCCCGCATTCCGACCAATGTCGAAGTGGCCAGCGAGTACCGCTACCGCGACAGCGTGCCCAACCCGCGCACGCTGGTCGTCACCATCACGCAAAGCGGCGAGACGGCCGACACGCTCTCGGCGCTGAAGCACGCGCGGTCGCTGGGCATGACGCACAGCCTGACGATCTGCAACGTGGCGACGAGCGCGATGGTGCGCGAATGCGAGCTGGCCTACATCACCCGCGCCGGGGTCGAGATCGGCGTCGCCTCGACAAAGGCGTTCACGACCCAGCTTGCGGGGTTGTTCATGCTCGCGCTGGCGCTGGCACAGGTGCGCGGGCACCTGACGGACGCGCAGGAAGCGGCGCACCTGAAATCACTGCGCCACCTGCCGGCCGCTCTGCAGGCGGTGCTGGCATTGGAGCCGCAAGTCATTGCCTGGTCAGAGGAATTCGCGCGCAAGGAGAACGCGCTTTTCCTCGGCCGCGGCCTGCACTATCCGGTCGCGCTCGAAGGCGCGCTGAAGCTGAAGGAGATCAGCTACATCCACGCCGAGGCGTACCCGGCGGGCGAGCTCAAGCACGGCCCGCTGGCGCTGGTGACGGCCGAGATGCCGGTGGTCACGGTGGCGCCGAACGATGCGCTGCTGGAGAAATTGAAGAGCAATTTGCAGGAAGTGCGAGCCCGCGGTGGAGAGCTGTTTGTCTTCGCCGACAGCGATTCGCGCATCGAGCCCGGGCCGGGGCTGCACGTGATCCGCATGCCCGAGCACTACGGCGCGCTGTCGCCGATCCTGCACGTGGTACCGCTGCAGTTGCTGGCCTATCACACCGCCTGCGCGCGGGGGACGGATGTGGACAAACCCAGAAATCTTGCGAAGAGCGTGACCGTCGAATGACGGTTGCGCTCTTCGCAGCGCGCAGCGCCTCGCGCCGGCAGGCGCGAGAGGTTTCTGGGTCTGCGGCGCAGGCTAACTTGGCGCAGCCAAACTAACGCGAAGCGCCGGCCACTCGCGAAGCGCCAGCCGTAGCCACACACCGGAGCGCCTCCTTAGAATCCGTCGATGGAGCTCTACGCCCCCTCGTCGCGTGTCGCCACCGTCGAGGCCGAACTGGCGCTTGCGACCGGCGCGGCGCACTCCCCATTGCTGGTCGAACTGGCATGGCATCTGCGCCAACGCGACGCCGCG
>JANOVJ010000321.1:0-5048 GCA_031417295.1 bacterium
CGATCGCTGGCGCGCTGCCCGAACCCAATGCCATGACCTTGGCGACGGTCGGCGATGGCGGCCGGCCCTCGACGCGGGTGGTTCTGATCAAGGGCTTCGATGCGCGCGGCATCGTCTGGTACACCAATTACCGGAGCCGCAAGGGCCGCGAGCTGGCCGTCTCGCCTTTCGCCGCACTGCAGTTTCACTGGGTCGAGTTGGAGCGCGTCGTACGCATCGAGGGCCGTGTCGAGCGTGTCAGCGAAGCCGAAAGCGACGCCTACTTCGCGACCCGGCCGCTCGATTCGCGCATCGGCGCCTGGGCCTCGCCGCAGAGCCAGGTGATCAGCTCGCGAGCGGTGCTGGTCGCCAACGCGGCGAAGTTCGGCGCCAGGCACTTGCTGAACCCGCCGCGCCCGCCGCACTGGGGCGGCTACCGCCTGGTGCCCGACCGCTGGGAGTTCTGGCAGGGCCGCAAGTCGCGCCTGCACGACCGCTTGCGCTACCGGCTTGATGGCGCCCACTGGGTGCGCGAGCGGCTCGCGCCGTGAACGGCCAGTTGGCGGCGCGTCAAGGGGTGGTGCGGACCCGGCTGGCAAACGTGCGCCGGAACTTGTCGACCTTGGGTGCCACGACCATTGCGCAGTAGCCCTGGTTCGGATGGTTCTCGAAGTAGCGCTGGTGGTAGGCCTCGGCGCGGCTGTAGTTGGCCAGCGGCAGCAACTCGGTGACGATGCGCTGGCGGTAAACGCCGCTGGCGGCCATCTCGGCAAGCACCTCGCGCGCCACCGCTTCCTGTTGCGGCGTTTCGAAGTAGATGCCCGAGCGGTACTGCGTGCCGCTGTCATTGCCCTGCCGGTTCAGCGTGGTCGGGTCGTGGACCACAAAGAAGATCTCGAGCACTTCGCGCAGCGTGATGCGTGCCGGGTCGAACGTGACGCGCACGACTTCGGCGTGGCCGGTATCGCCGCCGCAGACCTGCTCGTAGGTCGGGTTCTTCACTGGCCCGTTGCAATAGCCGGATTCGACGGCCGTCACGCCCTCAACCAGCAGATAAACCGCTTCCACGCACCAGAAGCAGCCGCCGCCGAGGGTGATGGTCTCTGGGGTCGATGAGGTCATGGTCGCTCCTGAAGCCGGCATCTTTGCCAAAGCGGGAATCTACAGCCTGCCGCGTGGCGATGCAGGGCGGCTGCGGCAATGCCCGTCGGCGCCGTACGCCAGGCGACAAAAAACCCGCCGGGCTTGCGCCGGGCGGGCTGATTGCGGTGCGGAGACAGCCGGCGCTCAGCGCAGCTTGGTCTCTTTGTACGACACGTGCTTGCGCGCCTTCGGGTCGAACTTCATCATTTCGAGCTTCTCGGGCGTGGTCTTCTTGTTCTTGTCGGTGGTGTAGAAATGGCCGGTGCCTGCCGACGATTCCAGCTTGATCTTCTCGCGTCCGCCTTTTGCCATGATCGGTGCTCCTGATTAGATTTCGCCGCGGGCGCGCAGGTCGGCGACGACCTTCTCGATGCCCACCTTGTCGATCAGCCGCAGTGCCGCGTTGCTGATGCGCAGGCGCACCCAGCGGTTTTCCTGCTCCAGCCAGAACCTGCGGTACTGCAGGTTGGGCAGGAAGCGGCGCTTCGTGCGGTTGTTGGCGTGGGAAACCTTGTTACCCACCATCGGGCCTTTGCCCGTGACCTGACAGACGCGTGCCATGACGCTTCTCCGTGTTCGACGTGTGTTTCAGAGCAGTGCAGGCCGGCAGCCATCGAACGCCTGGGCCTTGCGCACCGTATGCCGGGCGTGCGCAGCGCAAACCCCACGCTGCTGCTTTCGGCAAAGACGACGATTATAGCCCGACTCGGCAGCGCCGGGCGAGTCGGAGGCCGAGGCCGCTCAGTCCTGCTCCAGGAACCGCTGCGCGTCGAGTGCGGCCATGCAGCCGGTTCCGGCGCTGGTGATCGCTTGCCGGTAGACGTGGTCTTGCACATCGCCGGCCGCAAACACGCCCGGCACGCTGGTCATCGTTGCGAGGCCGGAGAGGCCGCTCTTGGTGATGATGTAGCCGTCCTTCATCTCCAACTGGCCCTTGAAGATGTCGGTGTTGGGCTGGTGGCCGATGGCGATGAAGCAGCCCTGCAATGCGAGCTCGCTCGTCGTGCCGTCCTGCGTGCTCTTGAGCCGCACCCCATTCACGCCCGAGGCGTTGCCGAGCACTTCGTCGAGCGTTTGCCACAGGTGCAATTGCATCGCCCCGGCCGCGACCTTGGCGTGCAGCTTGTCGACCAGGATCGCCTCGGCGCGGAACTTGTCGCGCCGGTGCACCAGATGCACCTTGCTCGCGATGTTCGACAGGTACAGCGCTTCCTCGACCGCGGTGTTGCCGCCGCCGACGACGCAGACTTCCTGCCCGCGGTAGAAAAACCCGTCGCAGGTCGCGCAGCCGCTGACGCCGCGGCCCATGAAAGCCTCTTCCGACGGCAGGCCGATGTACTTGGCGCTGGCGCCGGTGGCGATCACCAGCGCATCGCAGGTGTAGGTGCCCGAGTCGCCCTTGAGCGTGAACGGGCGCTTCGACAGATCGACTTCGTTGATGTGGTCGAACAAGATCTTCGTATCGAAGCGCTCGGCGTGCTGCAGGAAGCGCTGCATCAGCTCGGGACCTTGCACGCCCATCACATCGGCCGGCCAGTTGTCGACGTCGGTCGTCGTCATCAACTGCCCGCCTTGGGCGATGCCGGTCACGAGCACCGGCTTCAGGTAGGCGCGCGCCGCGTAGATGGCCGCGGTGTAGCCGGCGGGGCCGGAGCCGAGGATCAGCAGCCGGGAATGTTGGGGCAAAGCGGTGGTCATGGCGTGATGAATGTGTGGAGCGGGCGATACACAAAGCCGCGCAGAAGTCTGACATGGAGCTGCTGCTCGGTGACGACAAGCGCATCCATCGTCACAATAGGCCAATTGTATGGACCGTGACTTCTTCACGGCCGCACCGAGGAACAAACCCATGACCATGCTGTCCAGCCTCGACCTGATCCGCCGCGTGCCGCTGTTCTCGATGCTCACCAACGACCAGGCGCAGGGCATTGCCGACAGCGTGGTCAAGAAGCGCTTTCGCCGTGGCGAGATCATCGTCGAGCACGGCCGCAAGTCAAACGCGCTGTTCATCCTGCTCAACGGCAGGGCGCGTGTGCTGACGGCGGATTCGCGCGGCCGCGAGGTGATCCTGGCGGTGCTGCAGCCGGGCGACTATGTCGGCGAGATGAGCCTGATCGACAACGAACCGCACTCCGCCACCGTGCGCGCCGAGGTGCAGGCCGACATCCTGGTGCTCGGCCGGGCCGACTTCGCGCGCTGCCTGCCCGAAAACTCCAGCCTGTCCTACGCCATCATGCACGGCCTGGTGCAACGTTTGCGCGCGGCCGACCGGCAGATCGAGTCGCTGGCCTTGCTCGACGTGTACGGCCGCGTCGCCCGCGCGCTGCTCGAAATGGCCGAGGACGACGGTGAGAAGAAGATCATCCGCAACAAGGTTTCGCGCCAGGACCTGGCCAAGGTCGTTGGCGCGTCGCGCGAGATGGTCAGCCGGGTCATGAAAGACCTCGAAGAGCGCGGCATGATCGAGACGCTCGACAACGGCTCCGTCGTCATCAAGCAGCGACTCGCGGGCGATTGAGCGCGCGGCTTCAAGCCGCGGGCTTGGGCCACAATCTCACGCATGACTTTTCCGCTCGGTTCACTCGGCGTTGGCGGCTCGGCCGCCGCGGCTGAGGGTACGTATCTCCGCACGCCAGGCCGCGGCGTCGGCACTGCCGCAGACGCCGGCCCCGCCTGGCGAGCGCAGACACTGGTGCTGCTTGGCGCGGTGCTGTGGCTGCTGGCCTTGCTGGCGCTGGCCACACACGATGCGGGCGACGCGGCGTTCTCGACCTCGGGCAGCTCGGCACTCACGCACAACCGGGCCGGCGCGCTCGGTGCGTGGTTCTCCGACCTGGCGTTGTTCGCGTTCGGCTACTCGGTCTGGTGGGGCCTGGCGGTGGGGCTGCGCGTCTGGCTGAGCGGCCTGGCCCGGTTACTCCGCTCTGACGAGGCCGCACCGCCCGCTGAAGGTCTGCCCACGCGCTGGGGCTTCTGGATCGGCGTCGGGCTGCTGCTGGCCGCCAGTTGTGCGCTCGAATGGACGCGGCTCTACCAGTGGGAGGCGCGCCTGCCCGGCCATGCCGGTGGTGTGCTCGGCGTTGTGCTCGGGCCGCTGAGCGTGAAGCTGCTCGGCTTCGCCGGGTCGGGCGTGCTCTGGATCGCCGCCTTGCTGGCCGGCCTGTCGCTGGCGTTCCGCTTCTCGTGGCTGGCGCTCGCGCAGCAGATCGGCGCCCGCCTGGAGGGCGTTCGCGAGCAGCGGGTCGAGCGCATCGAACGCGCCGAAGACGCTCGCCTCGGCGAGCAGGCGCTGCTCGAACGTGAACAGCTGGCCGAGGTCGAGAAGCAACTCGTTGAAGACCACTTGCCGATCGTCATCGAGCCGGCCGTGATCGACGTGCCGAAATCGGCGCGGGTCCAGAAGGAGCGCCAGAAGCCACTCTTCGTCGAGCTGGCGGACACGAGGCTGCCGCAGGTCGACCTGCTCGACGCCGCGCCGGGCCGCAGCGAGAGCGTGACGCCCGACACGCTCGAGATGACCTCGCGCATGATCGAGAAAAAGCTGAAGGACTTCGGCGTCGAGGTGCGGGTGGTTGCGGCCTCGCCCGGCCCGGTGATCACGCGCTACGAGATCGAGCCGGCCACCGGCGTGAAGGGTTCGCAGGTGGTGAACCTCGCGAAGGACCTGGCGCGCAGCTTGAGCCTCGTCAGCATCCGCGTCGTCGAGACGATCCCCGGCAAGACGACGATGGCGCTCGAATTGCCCAACGCCAAGCGGCAGATGATTCGCTTGGCCGAGATCCTCGGCTCGGCGGTCTACAACGACGCCGCGTCGCAGCTCACGATGGGGCTGGGCAAGGACATCGTCGGCCTGCCGGTCGTCGCCGACCTTGCGAAGATGCCGCACTGTCTGGTGGCCGGCACCACCGGCGCCGGCAAGAGCGTGG
>JANOVJ010000322.1:0-3595 GCA_031417295.1 bacterium
CACGGCCGTCGAAGAGCGTGATCGGGGCGCCCGGTTGCAGGCGCAGCACCTGCACGTGGCGAGCCGGGCCGGGAGGCAGGGACAGGTTGGCGCCGGTTGACAGCGGTGCGTCGATGAAGAAGCGAGCGGGCATTGAGCAGACCCAGGCCAGGCGTCAAAAGGAGCCGATGTTACCGGCGTCGCCTCGGCTCGGCTGCAGAATGCGGGCGGTTCGAACCGAGGCTGTCCTTTTGCCCGATGGGCGCTCATCCACCGTGAAACTCATCGATATCGTCCTTGCAAAGCGAGCGCACGTCGAGCGCTTTGCGAACCGGAGCGGCGCGGCCGGCGAAGTCGTTGCGCTTGCGGAAATGGCGCATTGGATCGCGCGGCCAAAGGGCAATGACCTCAAGGTCCGCCTTGCAGCGCTGCGCGACACGGGCGTGAATATCGAGGGGTCGAGCTTCGAGGCCATTTCGTTGTCCAGCGCGAGCGTGGTCGATTTCTCCAACGCGGCGGATGTCGCAGCCGCGTTGCCCGGTATGAGCTTCGTCGAAATCAAGAGCGCCAACCAAATCCGCGTCAAACCGGGCTTCACCGGGTTCTTCTTCGCCCTGACGGAAAGTGAAATCGTGGCCGCCGAGACCTTGGGGCCGCGCCACCGGGTGGCGCTGTACAACACGCTCAGCGGTGAACTTCAACTCACGTCCGTGGCCGAGATCCTGGCGCGAGCGAAGTCCTCGACCTGGCAGCTGTCGGTGCAGCTCTGAGCGGCGCCGCTAAAGTTGCCAGCCATCAACCCACCTCCGAGAGCAAGCCGTGATGAACCAGACCCAAGAAGAGTTGCTGGATGAAGCCGACGCCTGCCACGACGACGACCCGCCTCGCGCCGCCGCGCTGCTGCGCCAGCTCGACCCGGCAGCGCTGCCGCCGGGTCGCCTGCCCGGCCTGGCCTTCCTGCTCAACCACGTGCTCGGCGAGAAGCTCGGCGCCTGGCCCGAGGCGAACACCCGGTTCGACGCGATGCTGCGCGCTGCGGGCGACAAGCCGCCGCCCGCCCTGTGGCGCCAGGCTGCTACGGCGGCGCGGCTGGCCGGCGACGACACTGCCGCGGCGCGGCTGAGCGACGCGCTGGCCGCTGCCACCGGCGCAACCGCTGGCCAGGCGCAGCAGGTCGTCGCGCTCACTGCGCTGATGTACCGTGTGCCCACGCTGCCGGCCGCCGACACGGCCGAAGCCATCGCTCAGGCGTTGGCGCTGTTCGCCACGCCGTCGTGGCAACAGCCGACCCCGCTCGACGTGGCTGTCGCCGCCTGCGCCAACAACATCGCCTCCGGCCTGCTCGATCGGCCGGCGGCCGAGTTGCAACACCCGGCGCTGCGGGTCGCGCTCGACGACACGGCGCAACTCGCCGAACGCATCTGGTTGCGCGCTGGCAACTGGCTCAACCATGAGCGTGCGGCCTACCTGCGCGCGATGGTGGCCAACGCGCTGGGCGACGCGGCACAGGCGCGCGGGCAGGCGTCGCGCGGCCTCGCGCTGCTTGACGCGAACGACACCGACAACGCCGAGCCCGTCGATCGCGCCTTCCTCGAACTCGAACGCGCCCGGGCCTGCCGCGACCTGGGGTTGGACGACGAAGCGCAGGCGGCACAGCACGCTGCCGACGCGCTGGCCCCACAGTTCAACGACGCCGGTCTCGATGAGTGGTTCGCCAAGCGCCGCGCCGAACTCGGCGCGCCGGCTCGCCGCAGCGCTTGAAGCGAGCCCGCCGGGGCAGCCGGGCCCGGCGGAACCAGGCGCTCACGCGGGTACCTTCGTGCTGCCCACTGCGGAGTTCGCCCTTGGGGCGCCCGGCGGGCTCACGCGCGCGGCCCGGGCGGCGTCAACGCGGCCGCCACGATCAACCGCGTCAGCACGCTCGCCACCTCGCGCGTGAAGCGCAGAAAGTCGTGGTGCGCGGTGTCGTCGGCGCGATCGGAGATCACCCGCAGCAGCGCGAACGGCAGGCCGAAATCGGCGCAGACCTGGGCCACGGCTGCGCCTTCCATTTCCACCGCCAGTGCGTCGGGCAGCGCCTGCCGCAGCGCCGCGCTTTCCGCGGCCGTGGCAACGAAGCGGTCGCCGCTGATCACCAGGCCTTCATGCAGCCGCGGCGCGGCAATGCCGAACCCGGCCAGGTGCTGCGCGTCCAGCGCCAGCGGCGCATCGGCCAGGCATTGCGAGATCGCTGCCGCCAGCCGATCGCTCAGCGCGCGGTCGGCGGCGAAGCGCGAGCGGCCGGTCAGCGGCACCTCGTAGCGCGGGAACAGCGGCGAGGCGTCCATGTCGTGCTGCAGCAGCTCGCGCGCCAGCACCACGTCGCCGACGCGAACGCCCGACGCGAGCCCGCCGGCAACGCCGGTGAACAGCAAGGCCTTCGGCTGGAACGCGCTGGCCAGCAGCGCCACCGTGGTTGCCGCAGCCACCTTGCCAATGCCGCTCTGCACCAGCACCACCGGCTGGCCGTGCAGATGCCCGCGATGGAACTCGCGCCCGGCGCGGGTTGCACGGTGCGAGCCCTCCAGCAGCGGCAACAGCGCGCGCAGTTCCTCGTGCATCGCGCTGACCACGGCCACCGGCGCCGCGTCATGAGCGGGCGAATCGAAAGCAGTCATGGGTTCATGCCGCAGGCCTTGCGCCCAACACCCAGGCCAGCGCGGAAAAACTCACGAACGCGAGCACGGTCGAGGTCATGATGATGCGGGCGACGCGGCCGTTGTCGGCCGCGTAGCGCTCGGCCAGTAGCGACACGTTGCTCGCACTCGGCAACGCGGCGGCGAGCACCAGCACGGTCAGCGTGAAGCTCGACACCGCCAGCCCGGCCGCGTTGGCCAGCACGCCCGCGCTCAGCACCAGCAGCGGGTGCACGAACAGCTTGAACAGCGCCACCGGCACGAACTGCGCCGCCGGCGTTTGCGTGTGCGAATGCTGCCCGGCGCGCCACAGCACCGCGCCGATGGTGAACAGCGCCACCGGCGTCGCCGCGTCGGCGAGCATCTTCACGATCTGGCCCACCGTGCCGGGCAGCGTCCAGCCGGCAAAGGAAAACAGCGCACCGACGCCGATGGCCCATGGCAGCGGGTTCAAGAGCGCGCCACGAAGCGAGCGCTGCAGCACTGCCGCCATCGGCAAGCTGCCCGCAGCGCCGTCGTCGGCGCTGTGGTGGGTGTGCATTTGCGCCAGCGTGATGCACAGCGTGCTGGTCAGCACCAGATCGACCAGCACGGTGCCGATCACCGGCCCGGCGGCGCGCTCGCCGAGCAGCGCCACGAGCAGCGGCACGCCCATGAAGCCGCTGTTCGGGAACGCAGCCACCAAGGCGCCGAAGGCCGCGTTCTTCAGATCGACGCCAGGTTCGCCGGGCGCGCGGCGCAGCGTCATCGCGACCGTGAACGCGACCATCGCCACGGCGCAAGCGGCATACAGGGCGATCGACGCCGGATCGATCAACTGAGCGAACGGCGTGGTCGCGCCAAAGCGGAACAGCAGGCAGGGCAGCGCGAAGAAGAGCACGAAGGCGTTGAGGCCTGGAATCGCCGACTGCGGCAAGACGTGGCGCCGCGCCGCCAGGTAG
>JANOVJ010000323.1:0-17741 GCA_031417295.1 bacterium
CCGTTCGTCGTGATCGACTCGCTGCTGTCGGAAGAAGCCGTGCTCGGCTTCGAGTACGGCTACGCCAGCGCCGACCCGAATACGCTCGTGATCTGGGAGGCGCAGTTCGGCGATTTCGTGAACGGCGCGCAGGTGGTGATCGACCAGTTCATCGCCTCGGGCGAGGTGAAGTGGGGCCGCTCCAACGGCATCACCTTGCTGCTGCCCCACGGCTACGAGGGGCAGGGCCCGGAGCACAGCTCGGCGCGGCTCGAACGCTTCATGCAGCTTGCCGCCGACAACAACATGCAGATCGTGCAGCCGACGTCGGCAAGCCAGATCTTCCATGTGCTGCGGCGGCAGATGGTGCGCATGTTCAGGAAGCCGCTGGTCGTGATGACGCCGAAATCGCTGCTGCGCGCCAAGGACGCCAGCTCGCCGATGAGCGAGTTCACGCGGGGTGAGTTCAAGACCGTGATCGGCGAACAGCAGGCCGACGTGAGCACCGAGAAGGTCAAGCGCATCATCGCCTGCTCGGGCAAGGTCTACTACGACCTGGTGCGCAAGCGCGAGGAGCGCAAGGCGGTGGTGGACGTGGCGATCCTGCGCGTGGAGCAGCTCTACCCATTCCCGCACAAGGCGTTCGCTGCCGAGCTGAAGAAGTACCCGAACGCGACCGACATCGTGTGGTGCCAGGACGAGCCGCAAAACCAGGGCGCATGGTTCTTTGTGCAGCACTACATCCACGAGAACATGGTCGACGGCCAGCGCCTCGGCTACGCCGGGCGGGCGGCATCGGCCTCGCCGGCGGTGGGCTACGCGCACCTGCACCAAGAGCAGCAGAAGGCGCTGCTTGAGCAGGCCTTCGGCAAGCTGAAGGGCTTCGTCCTCACGAAATAGCGTTACGCCGGGCGCTTCGCGCCGTCGCAACTCCGCGCGTTCGAACGGTCGCTGCCGCGCCGTTCAACGCGCGAGCCGACACAGCCTACCCAGAACACATCGAGACAAACATGGCAATCGTAGAAGTCAAGGTTCCGCAGCTTTCAGAATCGGTGGCCGAGGCCACCCTGCTGACCTGGAAAAAGCAGCCCGGCCAGGCCGTGGCGATGGACGAGATCCTGGTCGAGATCGAGACCGACAAGGTCGTGCTCGAGGTGCCCTCGCCGGTGGACGGCGTGATGGCGCAGCTGGTCAAGAACGACGGCGAGAGCTGCGTCAGCGAAGAGGTGATCGCCAAGATCGACACCGAAGGCGCTGCGGTGATGAGCCCGCTGGAAGTCAAGGCCGTCGCCCACGGCGAGCCGGCACCCGGCGCGACGCCAGGCGTCACCGGCCAGGTGGCGAGCGATGCGTCGGTCGCCGCCGCTGCGGGCGCCATGCCCGCCGCCGCCAAGCTGATGGCCGACAACCTGATGCCGGCCGGCTCGGTGCCCGGCACCGGCAAGGACGGCCGCGTCACCAAGGGCGACGTGCTGAACGCGCTGGAGACCAGCGTCAAGCCGGTTGCGCAGACCGCGCCGGTGGTTGCGCCCCGCGCTGCCGCGCCGCCGCCGAGGGCGGCCTTGCCGACCGTGGATGCGCCGCTCGGCGCGAACCTCGGCGACCGCCCCGAACAACGCGTGCCGATGAGCCGGCTGCGCGCGCGCGTGGCCGAACGGCTGCTGCAATCGCAGGCGATGAACGCCATCCTGACCACCTTCAACGAGGTCAACATGGCCCCGGTGATGGAGATGCGCAAGCGCTTCCAGGAAAAGTTCGAGAAGGAGCACGGCACCAAGATCGGCTTCATGAGCTTCTTCGTGAAGGCCGCGGTGCACGCGCTGAAGAAGTACCCGGTGATCAATGCGTCGGTGGACGGCAACGACATCGTCTACCACGGCTATTTCGACATCGGCATCGCCGTCGGCTCGCCGCGCGGGCTGGTTGTGCCGATCCTGCGCAACGCCGACCAGATGAGCTTTGCCGACATCGAGAAGAAGATCGCCGAGTTCGGCCAGAAGGCGCGCGACGGCAAGCTCACGCTCGACGACCTGACGGGCGGCACGTTCTCGATCAGCAACGGCGGCACCTTCGGCTCGATGCTTTCCACGCCCATCATCAACCCGCCGCAGAGCGCGATCCTCGGCGTGCACGCCACGAAAGACCGGGCGGTGGTGGAGAACGGGCAGATCGTGATCCGGCCGATGAACTACCTGGCGATGAGCTACGACCACCGCATCATCGACGGCCGCGAGGCGGTGCTGGGGCTGGTGGCGATGAAGGAAGCGCTGGAAGACCCGGCGCGGCTGCTGTTCGACATCTGAGCGGCCGAGGCCGATCGCCTTCACGCCCGATTGCCTGCTTGCCCGAGGAACGACGCCATGTCCATCGCCGACGAAATTGCCAAGCTCGATGAACTGCGCACACGCGGCGCGCTGACGGCCGAGGAGTTCGAGCGTGCCAAGGCGCGGTTGCTCGATGGTGGGCCGATGCCGGCAGCGCCGCCGAGCGTGGACGCGATCAACAACCTGCGTCGCAGCGTCACCGACAACTGGATCGGCGGCGTCTGCGGCGGCCTGGCCCGTGCGACCGGCATCGAGAGCTGGATCTGGCGCCTGATCTTCGCCGTGCTGTTCCTGTTCGGCGGGACCGGCTTGCTGCTCTACATCCTGCTGTGGATTTTCGTGCCGACGGAATGACCGGTCTCGTTCCCTGCGCCTTGTTCGCAGCGCCACGCTGACGGCGCGCCATGGCCTGGATCTACCTCGCATTCGCCGGCCTGTTCGAGATCGGCTGGCCGCTCGGCTTCAAGCTCTCGCAGCAGCCCGAGTACCGCATCGCCGGCATCGCCGGCGCGGTCGGGTCGATGGCCATGAGTGGCTGGCTGCTCTGGCTGGCGCAGCGCGAAATCCCTATCGGCACGGCGTATGCGGTGTGGACGGGCATTGGCGGTGCCGGCACGTTCCTGATCGGCGTCATGTTCTTCGGCGATCCGCAAACGCTGGGGCGCTGGCTCGGCGTGGCGATGATCGTGGGTGGGGTGGTGGTGCTCAAGTTGGCTCACTAGACCCTCGACCTCGAAATCGCCGCTATGGACTCTCAAGAACTCTTCGACAAATTCATTGGCCTCTACAAGCAGGCGAGGATTCCGACCTTCCAGGATGAGTTCATTCGGCGGGATAGGTGCCGCTCCGTCTCAGGCGGCCTAGAGGACCTTCTTGCGTACTTCATCGCGAAGAGGGTCCCTGGAAAGTACATGATCTATGTAGATCAGCACTTGAATCTCGGAAAGCGGTCCGTGATGTACCCGGACATTACTCTGCTCACCCGTCAATCCGGAAAGGTAGCGCACTTCATAGATGCGAAGACTGATCTGGGATGGACCCGAGACAAACTTGAATTCATGTGCAGAAAGCTTGCAGATCAGACTCGAGCTGCGAAGGTGGTGGCTGTAAAGCTCGTCGGCCACGCGGGCCAAGTCGATGAGTACGAAGTCGCATGTGATGTCAAATGCCACCTGGTTGTTGGTACCCGAGTCAATTCCGGAAAACTAGACGAACAGGAACTGGCAGCGATTGAGGAGAGAACTGGTGTTTGCATCTACGTGCTTTCGGAGAGGAAGCACCCGAACGTCTTCAGCAAGGGTGCGGAGTCCGTTTTCCCCGCTTCCTGCATATCTCAGTCCGACATTGATCGCTTGGTTTGCTCCCTGCAGTGAAATCAAGCCATTCGGTCAGGCAGATTCTTGTACGGCAATCCGCACAGCTCCAACGTTTGGCTGCATGAGCCCATCCGTATCGGCCTTGCCAGCGCTACTTCGCTCGATGCACCCTGTGACGAACGACGGTGTATATGTCTTCGCGTCGGTGCCATTGGACTTCAATGTGGGCTCGCTGATGCCAGTGGCCACGATCCGGGAACAAGAAGGACTCACTGTCATCGTCGAAGAGGAGCGCGCCCGAAAGGCGAACCTGACGGTGCTGTTCCGCGCCGTGTGGATCACCCTGAACGTGCACTCCGATCTTCAGTCTGTCGGCCTCACAGCCGCCTTTGCGTCAGCGCTGGCGCAAGCCAACATCAGTTGCAACGTGTTGGCAGGTGCGTTTCACGATCACCTCTTCGTTCCCGCCGAATCAGGAGAACGCGCTTTGGCCACACTGCGTGATCTCCAGGCTCGGAGCCAGCTATCGGCGGTGGCTGAAGCGGCGAACTACAATGTAACTACACCGAAGTCATGAGCACACTTCGCTTCGAGTGGGATGCTCGAAAGGCCGTCGCGAACTTGAAGAAGCATGGTGTGAGCTTCGAGGAAGGCAAGTCGGTCTTCGTCGATGAACGCGCCAAGCTGATCGACGATCCCGACCACTCCGTAGACGAAGACCGCTTTGTCCTGCTGGGGCTGAGCAGTGCGCTCCGGCTCCTGCTGGTCTGCCATTGCTACCGGAGCGAAGGCAACATCATTCGCCTCATCTCAGCTCGCAAGGCAACCGCCAAGGAATCCAGGTCCTATCCATAGAGGTGCTGTATGCGCAAAGAGTACGACTTCACGGCTGCGAAGAAAAATCCCTACGCTGCGCAACTCAAGAAGCAGATCACGATCCGGCTCGATGAAGAGTCGATCACGTACTTCAAGTCAGTCTCCGAAGACGTGGGCATTCCGTACCAGAGCCTCATCAATCTCTACTTGCGCGACTGCGCGGCAACGCATCGCAAGCTCAATCTGAACTGGAAGTAGCGCCTTGGGCCTGCGCGAGGCCGGTGCCTCGCGCAGCAGCCTCGCCCCGGCGTGCCGCTGGCACGTGCTTGCCTCCGACCTATCGACCTCACCAGAGTGACATCGCCATGACCGACGCATCCCGCTTGAAGTACGAAAGCGCACGATTTCCCGAGTCGAGCTTCGTCACCGTCGACCTGAGCGCGTCGACATTCGAAGACGTGAATCTGCGCGATGCCGTTTTTGCCAACGTGGCGCTGACAGGCGCTGCCTTTCGCAACGTCAATCTCGCCCATGCGTCCATCGCCGACGCCAACCTCGAAGGCATGACGGTCAACGGCATCCTCGTGTCCGACCTGTTCAGCGCCTACAACCAGGTGAACCCCACATGACTCAACAAAAGCCATTCGACGTCGTCGTCATCGGCGCCGGCCCCGGCGGCTACATCGCGGCCATCCGCGCGGCGCAGCTCGGTTTCAACGTCGCCTGCATCGACGAGTGGAAGAACGAGCAGGGCGGCCCCGCGCCGGGCGGCACCTGCACCAACGTCGGCTGCATCCCGTCGAAGGCACTGTTGCAATCGAGCGAGCACTTCGAGCACGCCGGGCACAGCTTTGCCGACCACGGCATCAAGCTCTCGAACCTCGAGATCGACGTGGCGCGAATGCTGGCGCGCAAGGACACGGTCGTGAAGCAGAACAACGACGGCATCCTGTACCTGTTCAAGAAGAACAAGGTCACCTTCTTCCACGGCCGGGGGTCGTTCGCGAAGGCCGTGGAGGGTGGCTACGAAGTCAAGATCGCCGGCGTCGCCGACGAAGCCGTTCAAGCCAAACACGTCATCGTCGCCACCGGCTCGAACGCGCGCGCGTTGCCCGGCGCGGTGTTCGACGAGGAACGCATCCTGTCCAACGACGGCGCGCTGAAAGTCGGCGCCGTGCCCAGGCGCCTGGGCGTTGTCGGTTCGGGCGTGATCGGGCTGGAGATGGGCTCGGTCTGGCGCCGCCTGGGCGCCGAGGTGACGGTGCTCGAAGCGCTGCCCGCCTTCCTCGGCGCCGTGGACGACAGCGTCGCCAAGGAGGCGCTGAAGGTCTTCACCAAGCAGGGCCTGAAGATTCAGCTCGGGGTGAAGATCAGCGCGGTGAAGGTGGGCAAGCAAGGCGTGGCGGTGAGCTACACCGACACCGAGGGTGCGGAGCAGACGCTCGATGTAGACCGGCTCATCGTCTCGATCGGCCGCGTGCCGAACACGATCGGCTTGAACGCCGAGGCAGTGGGCCTGGCGCTCGACGAGCGTGGCGCGATCGTCGTCGATGCCGACTGCAAGACCAACCTCGCCAACGTCTGGGCGGTCGGCGACGTGGTGCGCGGCCCGATGCTCGCCCACAAGGCCGAGGAAGAGGGCGTCGCGGTGGCCGAACGCATCGCCGGCCAGCACGGCCACGTCAACTTCAACACCATCCCGTTGGTGATCTACACCTCGCCCGAGATCGCCTGGGTCGGCCAGACCGAACAGCAATTGAAGGCCGAGGGCCGCGCCTACAAGGCCGGGCAGTTCCCGTTTCTTGCGAACGGCCGCGCCCGCGCACTCGGCGACACGACCGGCTTCGTCAAGTTCCTCGCCGACGCGAAGACCGATGAGATCCTCGGCGTGCACATCATCGGCCCGATGGCGAGCGAGCTGATCGCCGAAGCCGTGGTGGCGATGGAGTTCAAGGCGAGTTCGGAAGACATCGCCCGCATCTGCCACGCCCACCCGTCGTTGTCGGAGGCGACCAAGGAGGCCGCGCTGGCGGTGGACAAACGCACGCTGAATTTCTGAGCCTGCGCCGATCTTGAGCGTCACCGAAGCCTACGCGCGGCTGCTCGTCGAGCGCGGTTACAGCAGCGACCCGGCGCAATTGCGCGCGGTCGCGTCGCTGCAGCGCTGCCATGACGAATGGGTGGCCTACAAGGCGCAGCGCTCGAACGCGGTGCGCAAGCTGCTGCTGCGCCCACCGATCCCGCGCGGCGTCTACATGCACGGCGGCGTCGGGCGCGGCAAGAGCTTCCTGATGGACTGCTTCTTCAACGAGGTGCCACTGCAGCGCAAGACGCGGCTGCACTTCCACGAGTTCATGCGCGAGGTCCACCGCGAGTTGCACGACCTGCGCGGCACCGTGAACCCGCTCGACGAGCTGGGCCGGCGCATCGCGCGGCGCTTCCGCCTGATCTGCTTCGACGAGTTTCACGTGGCCGACGTGACCGACGCGATGATCCTGCACCGCCTGCTCGAGGCGCTGTTCGCCAACCGCGTGAGCATCGTCACCACTTCGAACTTCCGGCCGGACGACCTGTACCCGAACGGGCTTCACCGCGACCGCATCCTGCCGGCGATCGCGTTGTTGAACGAGAAGCTGGAGGTCATCGACGTCGACAACGGCGTCGATTACCGGCGGCGCACGCTGGAGCAGCTGACGCTCTACCACTCGCCGCTCGGGCCGGTGGCCGATGCCGAGATGGACGCCGACTTCACCCGCCTGGCAGAGGCGCGCGAGGACGACCCGCTGCTGCGCATCGAGCACCGCGAAATCCGTGCCCGGCGCCGCGCCGGCGGTGTGGTGTGGTTCGACTTTCGCACCCTCTGCGGCGGCCCGCGTTCGCAGAACGACTACCTCGAACTGGCGGCCCAGTTCCACACCCTGTTGCTGTCCGATGTGCCCGAGATGTCGCCCCGCCTGGCATCCGAGGCGCGGCGCTTCACCTGGCTGGTCGATGTGCTGTACGACCGCCGGGTCAAGCTCGTCGTGTCGGCTGCGGTAGCGCCGGAGCTGCTGTACACCGAGGGTCCACTGGCGCACGAGTTTCCGCGCACCGTGTCGCGCTTGGCCGAGATGCAGTCGCCCGAGTTCCTGGCTCATGCGCGGCGCGACGTGGATACTTCGCTCACATGAATGTGCCTTGTGGTTCTTGTGCTTGTCGTGCTCGTCGAGCCTCTTGGGCCCGCCGTGCAGCCCGTGCCGGTCTGCTCGGGCTCGCGCTGCTGTTCAGTGGCGCCGTGCGTGCCGACGCAGCGGCTGATGAGGTGGCAGAACGCGAGCGCATCCGCACCGAGCGTGCAGCCGCCCAGGCCGCCTATGAGGCGCAGGTGGCGGCGTGCAGCAGCCGTTTCGTGGTCACCTCGTGCGTCGACACGGCGCGCGCCCAGCGCCATGCGGCACTGACCGCGCTGGACCGGCGCCAAGGGGTGCTTGATGACGCCGAGCGCAAGCAGCGCGCCGCGGGCCGCCTGCAGGCGATCGACTCGAAAGCCCATGGCGATGAAGCGCGCGCGCGCGAAGAGGCGGCTCGCGCGCGCAGCGCCAGCCGCCGCGAGGGAGACGCGCCAAAGCCGGTGGTTTCCTCCGCCAGTGCTGCGGCGCCGCGTTCAGCCAAGGGCGCCGGCGACCCGGCTCAACGCGCCAACGCCGAGCTGGGTGCGCGGCGGGCGTTCGAGGTCAAGCAGCTCCAGGCCGAAGCCCATCGTCTGGAAGTCGAGCGGCGCAACCAGGAGCGCGCCCGCAAGGCCAACCCCGGGTCGCCGCTGCCGGTGCCGGCAGCGCCGGCCGTGGCGACCGAACTGCCAGGCCCTGCCGCCTCGGCCGCGCGCTGACCGTGGGGCCGGCTCAGGCCTTCAGTTCCTCGATCCGCACCAACGCGAGCGAGAGGTTGTCGCCGCCGCCACGGGCGCGCTGGCGCGCCTTGCCGACGAGCATCTCGCTCGCTTCGCGCGGCGGCAGTGTGTGAACGATCGCGCCCAGCTCGCGCGGCGTGAAGTAGTGCCACAGGCCGTCGCTGCAAACGAGCAGGCTGTCGCCGAACTCAAGCCGCTCGACACGGCCCACCGTCAGCGGCGGATCCTGCTGCGTGCCGAGGCAACCGGTCAGCAGGTTCGACTGCGGATGGGCGTTGGCGTCGGCCTCGGCGAGCTGGCCTTCATCGACCAGCCGCTGCACGTAGGAGTGGTCGACCGAGCGGGTCACCATGTCGGCGCCGCGGAAGTGATAGACGCGCGAATCGCCGGCGTGGATGAAGTCGCAACTGCGGTTGGCGCCCACCAGAAACGCGGCGAGCGTGCTGTGCGGCTCTTCCTCCGACGTGATGGCCGTGAGCCGGATCATCAGGTGCGCTTCCATCACGATCTGCTTCAGGAACTCGGCCGCATCGTCGGTGTTCGGCGAATAGCGCTCGAACAGTTGCTGCGCCGTCAAGATCACCTGGTCGGCCGCCTTGCGGCCGCCGCTCTTGCCGCCCATGCCGTCGGCCAGCACCGCCAGCGCGCAGCCCGGCGTGCGCGCATGGCCGATGATCTGGACCTGGTCTTGCTGGTAGGCGCGATCGCCGCGGTGCATTCCGGTGGCGGCGGAGAGTCGGAATCCAACTTCAGTCAATGGAGCCCCCCGTCCGCCGGGTACAGCGGCCGGCCAACCGAGGGGGCGTGTGCCGGCCTGGGGCGGCCCGGCTCTCGGCCTGCTGGCGGCACGTTGACGACTTCTGTTGCATGGCGTCAAGGATAATCGCTTTGCGCTCACGCCCGCCTTGGTAGCCGCCCCGCGAATCGATGGAAGAGAACCTGCATTCGCCGCATCGTCGGCTGATCGAACTTCGCATCGAACATGGCGATCTGGACAACCTGATCGACCGTGCCGTGGCCGAGCATCCCGACGACGAGCTCGCGCTGCGGCGGCTGAAGAAACGCCGGCTGGCGCTGCGCGACCAGATCGCCCGCCTCGAAATCCAGCTTGATCCGCCTGAGCCGGCATGAGCACGCCGGGCCGCCCCAAGTGCGAATACCGCAGTGCGCAGCACGAAGGTTGCCTGATGAGCACGCCGGGCCGCCGCAAGTGCGAATACCGCAGTGCGCAGCACGAAGGTACTCCGCTGATCCCGTCGCGGAGCGGGGATCGAAGCCGAGGCTCATGCCGTAGCTGCCGACCGGCCATCGGTCCAGCGTTTCCGGACTTTGCGGAGGCAGCGGCATGACTGCTGCCACTGTGACGCCGTTGCATCCGAGTGCGCTCGAGCTCGCCGTGGATGCGGCCTTCGCGCAAGGCGGTTCACTGTCTCGCGCCGACCCGCGCTATGTCGAACGCGAGGTGCAGTTGCGCATGGCGATGGGCGTGGCCCAGGCCATCGATGGCCGGCGCGCGCTGGTGGTCGAGGCCGGCACCGGCGTCGGCAAGACCTTCGCCTACCTGGTGCCGACCCTGCTCTCGGGCGCGCGCGCGCTGGTCAGCACCGCCACCAAGAATCTGCAGGACCAGTTGTTCCTGCGCGACCTGCCGCGACTGCGCGAGGCGCTGCAGGTGCCGGTGACGGTGGCGCTGCTCAAGGGCCGTGCCAGCTACCTGTGCACACACCGGCTCGGCCTGGCCCGCCAGTCGGCGCAGTTGCCCGACCGTTGGGCGGTGCGCACGCTGGCGCGGATCGAGCAATGGGCGCGGGTGACGACCAGCGGCGACCTGGCCGAGATCGACGGCCTCGATGAAAGATCGAGCGTGATCCCGCTCGTGACCTCCTCGCGCGAGAACTGCCTGGGCGCCGAATGCCCCGAGTACCGCGGCTGCCACGTGATGAAGGCGCGCCGCGACGCGATGGCGGCCGACCTGGTGGTCGTCAACCACCACCTCTTCTTCGCCGACATGACGCTGCGCGACACCGGCGTTGCCGAGCTGCTGCCGAGCGTTGAAGTTGCGGTGTTCGACGAGGCGCACCAGCTCGCCGAGGCCGGCATCGCCTTTCTCGGGACCACGCTCGGCAGCGGCCAGGGCACCGACTTCGCGCGCGACCTGCTCGGCACCGGGCTCCAGCACGCGCGCGGCCTGCAGCCGTGGCAGGAACTGGCCGCCGCCTGCGACCATGCTTCGCGCGAGCTGCGCCTGGCCGCCGCCGGGCCGCTGCGCGAGGTGCGCGGCACGATCAAGCTGCGCTGGGACGAACGCGGCGGGCGCAGCGACTTCATCGCCGCACTGGCCGGCATCGAAGACGCCTTCAGCGAGGCACAACAGGCGTTGGCGGCGGTGAGCGAGAGCGCGCCGGATTTCCCCAAACTGCTCGACCGGGCAGCCGAGCTGGGCGCCCGGGCGAGCCAGTTTCTGCAGCCCGCAGCCGCTGGCACGGTGCGCTGGATCGATCTGACGCCGAACCAGGCAAGGCTGGTCGAGTCGCCGCTGGACATTCGCGATGCGCTGCGCGAGCAGATGGCGCTGGCGCCCAAGGCCTGGGTCTTCACCTCGGCCACGCTGGGCGACGATGAGCGCCTGTCCTGGTTCACCGAAGCTGCGGGTCTCGACGCGGCGCAGACGCTGCGCGTCGGCAGCCCGTTCGACTACGCCGAGCACGCCCGGCTCTACGTTCCGGGCAATTTTCCGAAGCCGAACGAGCCTGGCCACCCGGGCGCGGTGGCGGCGCTGGCCGCACGCTGCGCCCGCGCCCTGGGCGGCCGCACTTTCGTGCTGACCACCACTCTGCGTGCGTTGCAAGCGATCGGCGAACGCCTGCGCGAAGCCTTCGACGCCGAGGGCGATGCGATCCAGGTGCTGGTCCAGGGCAGCGCGCCGAAGCGCCAGCTGCTGCAACAGTTTCTCGACCTGCCGGCGGCGGTGCTGGTGGGCTCGCAAAGCTTCTGGGAAGGCATTGACGTGCCCGGCGAGGCGTTGCAGTGCGTGCTGATCGACAAGCTGCCGTTTCCGCCGCCGAACGATCCGCTGGTTGAGGCCCGTGTCAAGCGGCTCGAAGCCGAGGGCCGCAATGCCTTTGCCGACTACTTCGTCGCCGAAACCGCGGTGTCGCTGAAGCAGGGCGCCGGGCGGTTGATCCGCAGCGAGACCGACCGCGGCCTGCTGGTGGTGTGCGATCCGCGGATGGCGGGCATGAACTACGGCCGCCGCCTGCGCGAGGCGCTGCCGCCGATGACGCGGGTCGCGACCGAGGCCGAAGCGCTGGCCTGGCTGGCCTCGCTCAGGGCCTGATCGCGGCCCGACCTACCAGAACTGCCACCACGCGCTCTCGCGCCTGCCCAGGCCGCCGCTGAGGTACTTGCTCTCGGGGAAGTTCTGGCGCAACACGCGCTCGGCATCGTCGTGGAGTTCGGTCAGGCCGAGCCGGTCGTAGCTGGCCGAGAGGATGTAGAGCGCCTCTTCGACGGCCGGCGTCTGGCGGAAGTCCTGCACCGCTGTCTGTGCCCGGCTCGCCGAAGCCACGTAAGCGCCGCGGCGAAAGTAGTAGCGCGCCACGTGCACTTCATACGCCGCCAGCGCATTGATGATGTAGTTCATGCGCAACTGCGCATCCGGCGCGTAGACCGATTGCGGGAAGCGCTCGATCAACTGGCGGAAGGACTGGTGGGCGTCGCGCGAGGCCTGCTGGTCGCGTTCCGAGAGGTCCTGGTTGGCCACGCTGCTGAGCAGGCCCAGGCTGTCGTTGAAGTTGATCAGCCCACGCAGGTAGTAGGCATAGTCGAGTGCCGGGCTGCTCGGGTTGAGCTTGATGAAGCGGTCGATGGCAGTCAGTGCGGTCGCCTTGTCGCCGCCCTTGTAGAGCGCCCAGGCGCGTTCGAGTTGCGCCTGCTGGCCCAAAATCGTGCCGGCGGCGCGGCCCTCGAGCTTCTCGTACAGCTTGGCTGCCTTGTCGTAGTTGCCGGTGGCCGCCTCGTCCTTGGCCTCTGCATACAATTTGTCGGTGCTTAGCGTGGCGCTCGGCTCGCTGGGCGTGCCGCAGCCAGCCAAGGCCAGCGGCAGCAGCAGAAGCGTCAGGATCGATCGCAGCCGGGGTGGCAGCGCATGCATCAAGTTCATGGGCCTCGCGGGCGTTGCCTGCGCAACGCGGTCATCTATGGCAAGCAAAGATTATAGAGTTGGGCCTGTGCCCGTTCCCCTTGCTGGCCTGCTGGTGCCAGAGGCGAGCGACGAGGCCGACGACACGGAATTTGCGCCCTGGAACGAACCGCCGGAGGTGCGCGAAGGGCGCATCGACGAGGCCCAGCATGGCCTGCGGCTCGACAAGGCCGTGGTCGCGCTGGCGCCGGAATTTTCGCGCACCCATCTCCAGGGCTTGATCGACGGCGGGCACGTGCGGCTGGACGACAGGGTCGTGAGCGGCGCTTCGCGCAAGGTCGCGGCCGGGCAGCGCCTGGTGGTCGAACTGGTGCCCACCGCCGAGAGCCGCGCCTTCCGCCCGGAGGCCATGGCCTTGCCGGTGGTGTTCGAGGACGCGCACCTGATGGTCATCGACAAGCCGGCCGGCCTGGTCGTGCACCCGGCCTCGGGCCACTGGCAGGGCACGCTGCTGAACGGCCTGCTGGCCTGGCATGGCGGCGCGGCCACGCTGCCGCGCGCTGGCATCGTGCACCGGCTCGACAAGGACACCTCCGGCCTGATGGTGGTCGGGAAGACCTTGCCGGCGGTGACGGCGCTGTCGCGCGCCATCGCTGCGCGCGAGGTCCATCGGCAGTACCTCGCGCTCGCCCATGGCGCTTGGCCCGCCGGGCTGACCCGCGTCGACGCGCCGATCGGGCGCGACCCGCGCTCACGCGTGCGGATGGCGGTGCGGGCGTCGGGCCGTGTGGCGCAGACGGATGTGGAGCGGCTGGCACTGGCGCACCCAGACGACGGCGCTGCGGCGCTGGCCGTGAGCGCACTGCGTTGCACCTTGCACACCGGCCGCACCCACCAGATCCGGGTTCACGTGGCGGCGCAAGGGCATCCGTTGCTGGGCGACGAACTCTACGGCGGACGTGCTGCGCTCGGCCTGCAGCGGCAGGCGCTGCACGCCACCCGGCTCGCCTTCGCGCACCCCGCCAGCGGCCAGGCGATGGTGTTCGAGGCGGGCCCGCCAGCCGACTTTGCGCAGGCCTGGGCTCAGGTTGCCGCCGGCCCCGGCTGAGCGGGCCCGCGCTTCGCTACAATGCGCGCAAAGTTCTTCCGTGGCGCGGTCAGCGTGAAACGCCGACAAAGGCATGTTTCGCAGATCGGCAAGACCCCGCAAGCCACCGCGCCCAAAAAAATAGGGGCGCGAGATGACGGTTCCGCGCACAGCGGTCGGAACCTTCCCGGAATCCTGAACTGCACTGCGCGAGGCTTGCCTGCCGGCCCCCGACCGGAGGCTGGCAGGCGCCGCGCCAAGGACCCCGGCAGCCCCGCAGGGGCCGCCCACAAAAAGCGAGCCGGCGCCACCGGCCGAGGACAGCCAAGACCGACATGAACACACAGGATGCAAAGCGCGTCCTCGAGGCCGCACTCATCTGCGCCCACCAGCCGCTGCCGCTGCGCGACATGCGCACCCTGTTCGCCGACGAACTGGGCCCCGACACGCTGCGTGCGCTGCTCGATGAGCTGACGCGAGACTGGGCCGATCACGGCGTCGAGCTGGTGGCCTTGGCCAGCGGCTGGCGCTTCCAGAGCCGGCCCGAATTGCGCGAATTCCTCGACCGGCTCAACCCCGAGAAGCCGCCGCGTTACTCGCGCGCGGCGATGGAAACGCTGGCCATCATTGCCTACCGGCAACCGGTGACGCGCGGCGACATCGAAGACATTCGCGGCGTCACCGTGAGCAGCCAGATCGTCAAGCAGCTCGAAGAGCGCGGCTGGATCGACGCCATCGGCTACCGCGAGGCGCCCGGCCGCCCGGCGCTCTACGCCACCACGCCGCAGTTCCTCGACGACCTCGGCTTGGCCCACCTCGAACAACTGCCCTTGCTCGACGATCAGGGCGCCGCCCCGGCCGCATTCGCAGACCTTCTTTCCCAGCCCGCCCCCGAAGGGCAAGAGTCCATTGCGGTCGAGACGGCCGCTTCCCTGGAACCGCAAGCATGACGACCACCCTTTCCGATCCTTCGCTGCCCGATGACATGCAGAGCCCGGCCGCCGAGCCTGCCGACGCCAAGCCGGTGCGACGCCGCCGTGCGGTCAAGACGGCGGCGGTCGATGCGGCACCGAGCGAGGCCGCGGTTGCCGCCGAGCCGGTCGATGCCGCTGCGGAGCCGGCCAAGGCGCCACGGCGTCGGCGCGCGTCCGCCCCGGTGGGCGAGAGCCAGACTGCCCTGCCGTCGGCGGCCGAGGTCGGCCCCGGGCCGACGGCGAATCCGGCGGATGGCGGTGGCGAGCCCGCGAGCCAGCCCCAGCCGGCGTTGACTCAGGCCAATGTGGCGGCCGACGCCGCCACGGGCGATGAGGCCGCTGCCGAGATCGGCGCGGATGCGGGCGCCGAGATGGGCGAGGGCGCCGATCGATCGCCGGACGGCGGGCGGCGCCGCAACCGGCGTGAACGCCAGCGCGCCAACCGTGCCGCGGAAGAGGCCTCGGGCACCGCGCCACCGGCGCGGGGCAGCGAACCGGGGTTGAGCCAGACCCGGTCGCCGGCGCAAATGGTCGAGCTGTTCGCCCAAGTGCTTTCGGGCGACTTCGACAGCGCAGAACCTGCCCTCGACGCGGTGCCGGCGGCCGGGGAAGTGCCGGAAGGCGAATCGATTGACGCCGACGCCGAGCCATCGGCGGCGCCCAAGCGCGTGCTCGCGCCCGACCCCGACGCGCCCAAGCTGCAAAAGGTGCTCGGCCAGGCCGGCGTGGGTTCCAGGCGCGACATGGAGGAGTTGATCCTCGAAGGCCGCATCACCGTCAACGGCGAGCCGGCCCATGTGGGCCAGCGGATTTCGTTTGGCGACCGGATCGAAGTCAACGGCCGGGCCATCAAGTACCGCATCGCGCCGCCGCGGGCGCGGGTGATCGCTTATCACAAGCCGGTCGGTGAAGTCGTGACGCGCGACGACCCGCAGCAACGGCCGACCGTGTTCCGCCGCCTGCCGCCGTTGCAACAAGGCAAGTGGCAATCGGTGGGCAGGCTCGACATCAACACCGAAGGCCTGCTGCTGTTCACCAACTCGGGCGAACTCGCGAACCAGTTGATGCACCCGCGCTTTGGCGTCGAGCGCGAGTACGCGGTGCGCGTGCTCGGCACGCTGGAGAAAGAGGCGAAAGAGCGGCTGCTGCAAGGCGTGATGGTCGAGGGCCAGACCGCTGGCTTCAAGTCGATCGAGGACGGCGGGGGCGAGGGCGCCAACCACTGGTACCGGGTCGTCATCACCGAGGGCCGCAACCGCGAAGTGCGCAAGCTGTTCGACGTGGTCGGGCTGACCGTGAGCCGGCTGATCCGCATCCGCTACGGCACGGTCGTGCTGCCGCGGGGGTTGAAGCGTGGCGTCTGGGTCGATCTGGAAGAGGGCGATGTGCGTTTGATCCGGCAACTGGCCGGTGGCGCCGCGCGCGCGCCGGACCGTGCGCCCGAGGCCGGCCCGGCCCGTGCTGGCGGCGAGCGCGCGCCGCGGCCGAACGACCGCGGTGGTCGTGGCGACCGCCCCGACCGCGCCGATCGAGCCGACCGCGGCCCGCGCCGCGACCCGCCGCCGCCACGAGTGCAGGCCGTGCCGCCAGCGCCAAGCCAGCCCCGCGTGGCCGATGGCGACGAGGACCTCGACTTCGATCCGAGCCGCATTCCCAACCCGCTCGAGCAGACCTTCGATCGGCGCTTTGCACAGAACACGCGCTCGCCTTTCGGTCGCACCGGCAGTGGCGGTTTCGGTGCCGGCGGCAGCGCCCCGGACCCGGGCCCGAAGCGCGGTCACGGGCCGGGGCCGCGCGAACCCGATCCGATGCAAACCTCGGTCGGCTACATCGGTGCCGACGCCTTCCATCGCAAGGGCGGCCGCGGTGGCCCGCGGGGCGGGCAGGGCGGGCAGAGCGGAGGTGGCTTTGGCGGGGGTGGCGGCGGTGGCGGTAGCGGCGGTGGCGGTGGATTTGCCGGTAACCGCGGTGGTAGTAGTCGCGGCGGCGGCGGTAGTGGCGGCGGCGGCGGCGGTGGCCGCGGTGGTCAGCGCAGCCGTTGAAGGGCGCCGCGCCGCGCGGGCGCTGACAGGGGCCTATCGGCCGCCCGGCGCGCGCCCTTGATCGGCGGGTCGCCGGCCCACCCTGCCAAGCTACAATCCAAGGCTTTGCTCAAGCCAGTTTCAGGAGTTTTGTCATGTCGCTCGAACGCACCCTCTCGATCATCAAGCCCGACGCTGTGGCGAAGAACGTGATCGGGCAAATCTATGCCCGTTTCGAGGGCGCCGGCCTGAAGATCGTCGCTGCCAAGATGGCGCATCTGTCGCGCGGCGAGGCCGAGGCGTTCTACGCGGTGCACAAGGCGCGGCCGTTCTTCAACGACCTGGTGAGCTTCATGATCTCGGGGCCGGTGATGATCCAGGCCCTCGAAGGCGCGAACGCGATCGCCAAGAACCGCGAACTGATGGGCGCGACCGACCCGAAGAAAGCCGACAAGGGCAGCATCCGCGCCGACTTCGCCGACAGCATCGACGCCAACGCGGTGCACGGCTCGGATGCACCGGAAACGGCCGCCGCCGAGATTGCGTTCTTCTTTCCCGGCATGAGCGTCTATAGCCGCTGAACAAGCGGGAGGCGTTCCTCCGATGACTGCGGCCAATCTGCTCGACTTCGATCTCGACGGGCTGGGCGCGTTCTGCGAACGGCTGGGCGAAAAGCGTTTTCGCGCGACGCAGTTGTTCCAGTGGGTCCACCAGCGCGGCGTGGCTGATTTTGCCGAGATGACCGACCTCGCCAAGTCATTGCGCAGCAAGCTCGCCGCCGCGGCCTGTGTTCAGCCGCTCACGGTGCTGAGCGAGCAGGCCTCCGCCGACGGCACGATCAAGTGGCTGTTCGACGTGGGCGCCGGCAACGCGGTCGAGACCGTGTTCATCCCCGAGGACGACCGGGCGACGCTGTGCATCTCGTCGCAGGCGGGCTGCGCGGTGGGCTGCCGCTTCTGTTCCACCGGCCACCAGGGCTTCAGCCGCAACTTGACGACGAGCGAGATCGTCGGCCAGCTCTGGCACGCCGAGCACACGCTGCGCAAGCGCGGGCTGGCGCGCGCGGCGAGCGGTGAGCGCGTGATCTCGAACGTGGTGATGATGGGCATGGGCGAGCCGTTGCAGAACTACGCGGCGCTGTTGCCTGCGCTGCGCACGATGCTCAGCGACCATGGCTACGGGCTGTCGCGGCGG
>JANOVJ010000324.1:0-3800 GCA_031417295.1 bacterium
CCGGTGGCGGTGCCGGCCACGATCAGTTGCTCATGCAGTTGGTCTGCCAGCACCACCGTGCCGTCTTTGTCCCAGATGCCATAGGCCGTCTGCCCGCCGGTGCGGTTGGGGTCATTCGGCGACAGGTAGCGGCCGGTGCCGAACGTCACCAGGTAGCCGAGGTTGGGCTTGGCCATGCGGGTCACGTCTGGCCGCGAGGTGATGGCCTTGCCGGTACCAGCATCGAACAGGGCTTCTCCGCCTACGGCCAGCGCCCAGTCGTCGGGCGACGCCGCCGAGAGGTCGAACTTCCAGAGCTTGCCGTTCAGGTCGCCGGCATACACCGCATCGACAATGCCGTCGCCATCGACGTCGATCGCGGCCGGCGCGGAAAGGCCGTTCGAGGCGGCGGTGCCGGCGTCGATCTTGCGCACGAGCGCGCCGGTTTCGGCGTCGATCACATAGAGCAGCGCACGGTCGCGGCCGGGGCTGTTGTAGCCGTTGCCGACGATCACCGACCAGCGGCCATTGTTGGTCTTGACGAGTGTCGGCGGCGCGAACACGTAGCCCATGTCGGCGTCGTTGAACTCCCAGCGCGCGATGCTGCCCGCACCGGCCTCGGTGAACTGGCCCGGATCGGTCACGTCGAGCGCGTAGAGGCCGCGCCCACCGGCCCGCAGGCCCGCCACCAGCAGCGTGTGCCAGGCGCCGTCGTAGAACACGTCGCCCACCGCGGGCGGCCCGTCAACGTTGTAGCGGTGGTTGAACGGAATCGCCGGCACGGCGCTGAGTGCGCCGAACACCAGGTTCGGCACGTAGGCGAAGGTCTCGTCGCCGGTGGCGGCGTTGAAGGCGTGCAGCATGCCGTCGTTGGCGCCGACGTAGACATGGGGAACGCGCCCTAGCCGCGCGGCGACGAAGCTGCTGTAGGCCGCGGCCTCGAAGTCGTCGTAGTAGCTGGCCGAGGGCGCGCCAACATAGAACGGCGCCGAGCCGATGATGTCGCCCAGCACCGTGACCGGGCGGTTGCGGAAGGCGGGCACGCAGGCTGGGCAGTTGCGCGCCTCGCGCGCGGCGTTGCCGCGCAGGTAGCGCAGGCGGAACTCGCCCAGACCGTCGGCGGCACCGGCCTCGTCGGTGTTCAGGGCCAGGATCTGCCGCGGGTGCAGCTCAGCGGTCGTGGGCGCGGCCGAATCGGCGGGCCAGCGAAACGGAATGCCGCGCGGGCTTTGCCCGTTCGACCCCGGCCGGTAGGTCACGATCGCGCGGCCGCTGTCCCAGTTCTGGCCATTCAGCCGCTCGGCGGCGCGCCAGGTGGGCGTCGCGCTGAGCGCGCCACCTTCGAGCACCTCGCTCGACTGCAGGTCGCCCGACCAATCGGCGCTGCTGAACTTGCCCTGGTACAGCGCCGCGCCGGCTTGCCACGAACCGGAACTCAGCCCGGCCGCGGCACCGGAGCGGGACTTTTCATCGATCTCGGAAACGATGCTGGCGAAGGCGCTCGTCAAGGCCTCGGCGCTGCTGGCGAGAAAGGCCTTGTTCGTGCCGCCCTGCCGGGCCATCTCATTCAGCGCTGCCACCGAACTCGGGTTGACGACGGAGTCGCCCATGCCGATCACATAGGTCTGGACGTCGTAGGGCTGGCCGTCCTTGGGCGTCGCGCGCAGGGCCGCGATCTCGGCCAGCACCTCGACGATCGCCGGGCCGTAGGTCCACAGGCCGGTCCCGGCGTCGAAGGTGTTGACCCACTCGGCCGGCTTGTACTGGGTGGCGTCTTTCTTGCCAGTGGGGTTGCCGTCGGTGGCGAGAACAACGAAGTTGCGTTGGCAGGTGGCGCCGATCGGGCTCGCACGTGCCTCTCCAGAAAAGTAGCGCCGGCTCGTCTCGAGCGTTCCCGCCAGCGGGGTGTAGCGGGCCGCGTTCTTGAGGCTGGCCGAGGTCGGGTTGTCGTCTTCGGCCGCGAGGAGACCGTTCAGCGTTGCAAAGTGCGCCGCCTCGACCAGCACGTCGGCGGCGGTCGCCGCCTGCGAGGTGACCACCGGTTCGTTGATCGCGCCAAAGCCGGTGATGTCGTTGTTGTAGCCCCAGCCGCGCGCCACCCAGAGCCGACGTGGCGATACGAGTGCATCGGCCACCCAGCCGGAATCGGTCGCGCTGAAGGTCAGCCGCCCGATCGAACTGGCGAAGTTGCGCGTGTACCAGTCGACCCCGAAGGTCCGGTTGCCGAACACCTGGTACGTGGTGTCGCGGTCGCCGATGCCGTACAGCTGCCCGAACGGCGCCGAAAAGTACGTCACGTCGTTCACGTCGGCGTCGTCGCCCGAGCGGTCGAAGGTGATGTGGCTGAAGCCGTTCGCCGGCTGCGGGTTGGCAATGCACGGCAGCGGGCCGGTCACGTCGGTCTTCACGCCGCCCACCACCACCGCGTGCAGGCCGATGATGTCGGACACGCCCACGCCGTCGACAATCTCGGCGCAGGTGTTGGTATAGACCATCGTGCCCTGGTTGCCGAGGTAGTAGCCAAAGGTGTCGTAGCGGGCCGGCACGCCGCTGAGGCCGAAGCTGCCCAGGCCCCAGTTGAAGCTGTAGCGGTAGGTTCCGAGAACGCTGCGCAACACGCTACGCGCGACGTTGCTGCGCGTCTCGGGGCTGGCGCCGGAGAGCACCTTGCCGCCCATCGTGCCGTCCATCGACTGCGAGTTGTCGAGCAGCACGAGCAAATTCGGGTTGATGGGCGGGCTCAGGAACAGCGGCGTCTGCGCCAGGTCGATGGCCTGCGCCGGGCCTGCCAGGCCCAGCCAGGCCGCCACCAGCAGCACGATCGTGGGCGGGGTGCGAGCGGGATATTTCATGACAGACCTCGGGTTGGATCGCCAGGCAGAGCGCAGTCAGGGCGGCTGGCGTCTGCGGCGTGGGCGGCGTGTGCCGCGTGGGCCACGAGCACGGCGGGCGCCGCACGGGGACGCCGGTCAGCGCGCATAGATCGACTGCAAGACCACCACGGTGTCCTCACGCGCGCCGGTGGCCCGGGCGGTGATGCGGTAGGCGGTGCGGCCCGCGCCCAGGGTATCAACCTCGCTCTCGCCCGGCGCAACGCCCATGCTGCCGAGCTTCTCGATCACATACACCGGTGCCTGCGCGACCGACGGAAACGGCTCGACGCCGGTGTACTGGGTGTAGGCCCGAACCTTGCCCGCATCGGCCCAAGAGAAACCCGCTTGCTGATGAACCTGCAACGGGCTCGGCGAGCCGCGTTGCGACGGTGGCGTGCACAGGCCGAGGATGCAATCATTGCTGAACGCGCTCGTGGCGTTGAGGTTGCGCGAAATGTCGAGTTCGGCGTCGCGCAACGCGGCCTCGGCCGCTTGCATCGCCAGCGCGCGGTCTTTGGTGTTGCCGATCATGCGTTCCTGCATCGCGCTGATGCCGATCACCGACACGCCGAGGATCAGTGCCGCCACCATGAACAGCAGGGCGGTGATGAGCGACAGCCCGCGCTGCGATCGCGGGCCCGGCGCGCGGCGCAGCGGCTTCATGGCGCGCGGCTCCGCAGGGTGACGAGCTCGGTCGAGACGGTGCGCAGCCGGCGGTCGGTGGCGGTGACGGCGCTGCCCGCGAACTCGACCGTCTGCGGGGCCTGCGCGACGCCGTCTTTGGTGGTCGCCGAAAGCATGTGCAGGCGCACCGCAACCACCTGCTCCCAGTTGCTCACGCCGTCGGCGCTGACGTAGCGGTTGACGCTCTGGTCGCCTTCGGTGTCGAGGCCCCAGCTCAGGTTCAACCGGTCGATCCCGGCTGCCACTTCCTGCGGGTTGGTGCCG
>JANOVJ010000325.1:0-2469 GCA_031417295.1 bacterium
CTTCGAGGGCACGCTGCAGCTGATCTTCCAGCCGGCCGAAGAAGGCGGCGGCGGTGCGCTGCGCATGATGGAAGACGGCCTGTTCGAGCGTTTCCCATGCGACGCCGTCTTCGCGATGCACAACATGCCCGGCATTGCGCAGGGCCACTTCGTACTGCGCGAAGGCCCGGCGATGGCCTCGTCAGACTACGCCAGCATCACCTTGCACGGCGTCGGCGGCCATGGCGCAATGCCGCAGCGCGCGGTCGATCCGATCGTCGCCGCGGCCAGCATCGTGATGGCGCTGCAAACGGTCGTCTCGCGCAACATCGATCCGCTGCACGCAGCGGTGGTCACCGTCGGTGCGCTGAACGCCGGCAAGGCCAACAACGTGATTCCGGCCAGCGCCACGCTCGAACTCAGCGTGCGTGCGCTCGACCGCGAGGTGCGGGTCACGCTCGAACAGCGCATCAAGGCCCTGGTGGCGGCGCAGGCCGAAAGCTTCGGCGTCAAGGCGCAGATCGACTGGAAGCCAGGTTATGCGGTGCTGGTCAACACGCCGGCCGAAACCGCCTTCGCGCGCGAGGTCGCCATCGCGCTGGTCGGCGCCGATCACGTCACGCTGCAGGGCCCGCCGCTGACCGGCAGCGAAGACTTTGCCTTCATACTGGAGCGTGTGCCCGGCAGCTACGTGCTGATCGGCAACGGCATCGGGGGCGGCGCAGGAGAAGGCGGCTGCATGGTCCACAACCCCGGCTATGACTTCAACGACCACAACATCGGCGTCGGCAGCGCGTATTGGGTGCTGCTCGCCGAACGATTCTTGAGCACCCCATGAAAGTCATCGTTCTCGGCGCCGGCCTGCTCGGCGTGACCTCGGCCTACTTCCTGCGCCAGCAAGGTCACGACGTGACCGTCATCGACCGCCAGGCCTCGCCGGCCGCGGAAACCAGCTTCGCCAACGGCGGCCAGATCTCGGTCAGCCACGCCGAGCCCTGGGCCAACCCGGGCGCGCCGCTGAAGGTGCTGAAGTGGCTCGGCAAGGAAGACGCACCGCTCTTGTTCCGCATCCGCGCCGACATGCGGCAATGGCTGTGGGGCTTGCAGTTCCTGCGGGAGTGCACACCGGCGCGCACGCGCTACAACATCGCGCAGATCGTGCGGCTGGGCACTTACAGCCGCGACACGCTGCAGCAGTTGCGACGCGACATCGGCATCAGCTACGACGAACAAACGCAGGGCATCCTGCATTTCTATACGAGCCAGAAGGAGTTCGAAGGCGCCGAAGCGCCGGCCGCGCAGATGCGCACGCTCGGCTGCGACCGGCGTGTGATCTCGGCCGACGAGGCCGTGAAGCTCGAACCCGCGTTGCGCCACATTCGGCCGCAACTGGCCGGTGCCACCTACACGGCGGAAGACGAATCAGGCGACGCCAATCGCTTCGCGCGCGAACTCGTCAAGCGTTGTGAAGCCGATGGTGTGCAGTTCCTGATGAGCCACACCGTGACGGCATTGCGCGAAGCCGGCGGCCAGATCGACCATGTCGAGGCCACCGACAACGAAGGCCGTTTCCAGCGCCTGCGTGCCGATGCCTACGTGCTGGCGATGGGCAGCCTGTCGCCGCTGTACGTGCAGCCGCTGGGCATCTCGCTGCCGATCTACCCGGCCAAGGGTTACTCGGTGACGATGCCGGTGAAAGATGCGTCGATGGCACACCAGGTGTCGCTGACCGACGACGAGTACAAGCTGGTGTTCTCGCGGCTTGGGGACCGTTTGCGCATTGCCGGCACGGCCGAATTCAACGGCTACGACCGCGACCTGAACCGCGTGCGCTGCGAAGCCATCGTGAAGCGCGTCGAGCAGCTCTTCCCCGGTGCCGGAGACAGCGAAGAGGCGCAGTTCTGGACTGGCCTGCGGCCTGCGACGCCCAGCAACGTGCCGATCATCGGCCGCAGCAAGCTGCCCAATCTGTACCTCAACACGGGCCATGGCACCCTCGGCTGGACGCACTCATGCGGCTCGGGCAAGAGCATCGCCCGCATCGTCAGCGGGCTGAAGCCGGAGGTCGAATTCGCATTCACTGGCAGCTGAACGACTTCGGCACCCGTCCGCCGCAGTTCATGGCGAACCGGCGGCATCCTGGAAGTCACGCCGTTCCAGTAGACCGGATACGGCAAGGCCGGCAAGCAGCCCCCAGAACGCAGCGCCGATGTTCAGCAGGCCAAGATCAGCCACCGTCACCAGGAAGGCGACCAGCGCGCCCAATGTGAACCTGTCCTTGAACGAGGCGACGAATGCGGCCTGCAATGTGCGCAGCATGGCCAAGCCCGCAAGCGCCATGATGAAGGCCTTCGGTGCATGCAGCATCAAGCGCGTGAAGGCCGGGGACAGCAGCCCGAAGACCACGGCCAGCACCCCGAGGAAGATCCCCCCGGTGTAGTGCCGCGACGGTTCGCCCGACGACATGATGATCGCGTTCGTCGGCCCGGT
>JANOVJ010000326.1:0-2199 GCA_031417295.1 bacterium
CGTCAACGGGCTTTACGCGGTGGGCGAATGCTCCTGCGTCAGCGTGCACGGCGCGAACCGGCTGGGCACGAATTCGCTGCTCGACCTGGTGGTGTTCGGCCGCGCGGCGGGCAACCACATCGTCGAGTTCAACCAGAAGAACGCACACCACAAGCCGCTGCCGGCCGACGCCGCCGACAGTGCGCTGTCGCGGCTGGCGCGGCTGGACAACAGCAACTCGGGCGAGTACGCGCAGAACGTGGCCGACGACATCCGGGCCACGATGCAGACCCATGCCGCCGTGTTCCGCACCCAGGCGACGATGGACGAGGGCGTGCGCAAGATCGCCGACCTGGCGGTGCGCGCGAAGTCGATCGGCCTGAAGGACAAGTCCAAGGTCTTCAACACGGCGCGGATCGAGGCCCTGGAAGTGGAGAACCTGGTCGAGGCCGCGCGGGCCACGATCGTCTCCGCCGCCGCGCGCCACGAGTGCCGGGGCGCGCACACGGTCAAGGAATACGAGCGCCTGGCCGATGACCCGTTGCATCCGCTGGGCCGCAACGACGCCGAGTGGATGAAGCACACGCTCTGGTACAGCGACGGCGACCGGCTCGACTACAAGCCTGTGCGGATGAAGCCGCTGACCGTGGACAGCGTGCCGCCAAAAGTGCGGACCTTCTGAAGCTGCGAACACCGGAAAGCCACATGACAAAGCGCACGTTCCAGATCTACCGCTACGACCCCGACACCGATGCCAAGCCGCGCATGCAGACGCTCGAGGTCGAGCTTGACGGCTCCGAGCGGATGCTGCTCGACGCGCTGATCAAGCTGAAGGCGGTTGACCCGAGCCTGAGCTTCCGCCGTTCCTGCCGCGAAGGCGTGTGTGGCTCGGACGGCATGAACATCAACGGCAAGAACGGCCTCGCCTGCCTGACCAACATGCGCACGCTGACGGGCACCATCGTCTTGAAGCCGCTACCCGGGCTGCCGGTGATCCGCGACCTGATCGTTGACATGACGCAGTTCTTCACCCAGTACGAATCGATCAAGCCCTACCTGGTGAACGACACGCCGCCGCCGGAGAAGGAGCGCCTGCAAAGCCCCGAGGAGCGCGACGAGCTGAACGGCCTCTACGAATGCATCCTGTGCGCGAGCTGTTCCACTGCCTGCCCGAGCTTCTGGTGGAACCCCGACAAGTTCGTTGGCCCGGCCGGGCTGCTGCAAGCCTACCGCTTCATCGCCGACAGCCGCGACCAGGACACCGCCGCCCGGCTCGACAACCTCGAAGACCCGTACCGCCTGTTCCGCTGCCACAGCATCATGAACTGCGTCGATGTCTGCCCGAAGGGGCTGAACCCGACCAAGGCGATCGGCAAGATCAAGGAAATGATGGTCCGCCGCGCGGTGTGACCGTGGCGGGTTTCAGCCGGCAGCAAGGACCTTCATGCAAACGCTCGTCGACACCCGGACGCTGAGCCGCCTGCGCTGGCGCTGCCGCCGGGGTCTGCTGGAAAATGACCTCTTTATCGAGCGATTCTTCGCCCGCCACGAGGCTACGCTCACCTCCGTGCAGGCCGACGCCCTGGCCTCGCTGATGGACCTGTCGGACAACGACCTGCTCGACCTGCTGCTCGCACGCAACGAGCCCGAGGGCGAGCTGGCCCGGCCCGAGGTGATCGCCCTGTTGGGCCTGATGCGGGCGCCGCGACTGCAGGCGGCTGGATGCAGCGGGTGACGTAGGTGGTTTGATGCGCACGGCTTGATGTACAAGGCTTGAAACTCGATCGACAACAACGCTGAGGAGAAACCATGAACCCGTCTGACGTGAAAGCCACCCTGTCGTTCTCCGACGGCAGCCCGAGCATGGAGCTGCCGATCTACAAGGGCTCGGTCGGCCCGGATGTGATCGACATCCGCAAGCTCTACGCGCAGACCGGCAAGTTCACCTACGACCCGGGTTTCCTTTCCACCGCGGCGTGCCAGTCGAGCATCACCTACATCGACGGCGACAAGGGCGAGCTGCTGTACCGCGGCTACCCGATCGAGCAGCTGGCGCAGAACTGCGACTACCTGGAAACCTGCTATCTGCTGCTCAACGGTGAGCTGCCCAGCGCGGACGAGAAGACCCGCTTCACCAAGCTCGTGACCAACCACACCATGGTCAATGAGCAGATGCAGTTTTTCCTGCGTGGTTTCCGCCGTGACGCGCACCCGATGGCC
>JANOVJ010000327.1:0-5933 GCA_031417295.1 bacterium
ACACCCATTCGAAGGAGTCGCTGTCGGGCGCGGCCTCAACGGTGGTGAGCCGCCGTGAAACCTCACATCAGAACAATGTCGTACTGCTCCGGCGACCCGCCCGCCTCGGCTTGCAGCGAGATCGGCTTGCCGATGAATTCACTCAACCCGGCCAGATGCTGCCCCTCCTCGTCGAGCAGCATCTCCACTACCGTCGCCGAAGCGATGACGCGAAACTCCTTCGGGTTGAACTGCCGCGCCTCGCGCAGGATCTCGCGCAGGATGTCGTAGCACACCGTGCGCGCGGTCTTCACCTGGCCCTTGCCCTGGCACGTGGGGCAGGGCTCGCACAGCTGGTGAGCGAGCGATTCGCGGGTGCGCTTGCGCGTCATCTCCACAAGCCCGAGCTGGGTGAAGCCGCTCACCGTGGTCCGCGTCCGGTCGCGGCCGAGTTGCTTGCGCAACTCGGCCAGCACCGCGGCCTGGTGGTCTTCGCGCACCATGTCGATGAAGTCGATGATGACGACGCCGCCCAGGTTGCGCAGCCGCAACTGGCGCGCCATGGCCTGCGAGGCTTCGAGGTTGGTCTTGAATATGGTGTCGTCGAAGTTGCGCGCGCCCACGTAGCCGCCGGTATTCACGTCCACCGTGGTCAGCGCCTCGGTCTGGTCGATGATCAGGTAGCCGCCCGACTTCAGGTCGACCCGCCGCGCCAGCGCACCGGCAATTTCTTCGTCGATCTTGTGCAGGTCGAAGATCGGCCGCTCGCCGTTGTATTGCTCCAGCTTCTGCACCGACGTGGGCGTGAACTCGGCGCCGAACTTCTGCAGCAGATCGAACTGAAGCCGCGAGTCGATGCGCACCGATTGCGTGGCCTCGTTCACCATGTCGCGCAGCACCCGCTCAGCCAGGCTCAGGTCTTGGTGCAGCAAGGTGCCGGCCGGCGTCTTGAAGCTGCGCTCACGCACCGCAGCCCAGGTCTTGCGCAGGTAGCGGATGTCGTCGGCCAGTTCCTCGTCGGTCGCGTCTTCGGCGTTGGTGCGCAGGATGAAGCCGCCGCCGCCATCACCGGCCAAGGCGACCACGCGGGCCCGCAATTCCTCGCGCAGCTCGTGCGAACCGATTTTCTGGCTGATGCCGATGTGGTCGTCCTGCGGCAGGAACACCAGCAGCCGCCCGGCAATGCTCATCTGCGTCGTCAGCCGCGCGCCCTTGCTGCCGATCGGGTCCTTGATCACCTGCACCGTCAGCGTCTGGCCCTCGAACACCAGCTTCTCGATCGGCGGCGGCGGCGTGCTGCCGGGCTCGTTGCGCGCGGCGGCGCTGTTGCCCGTGCCGCGCGGCCCGCCGTTGACCTGCACATCGGCCACATGCAGGAACGCGGCGCGTTCGAGCCCGACGTCGATGAAGGCCGATTGCATGCCCGGCAGCACCCGCGCCACCCGCCCGGTGTAGATGTTGCCGACCCGCCCGCGCTCCAGCGAGCGTTCGACATGCAACTCCTGCACCGCGCCGTTCTCGACCACGGCCACGCGCGTTTCCTGGGGCGTCCAGTTGATGAGGATGTCTTGCATGGCTGCATTGTGGGCGAACGGGCAGCCAATCAACCCGCATCGGCTGCTCACACCACGTCCCCAATCTGAATGATGACGCGACACGGCCGTCGCCGAATGATCGCGGCACTCGTGCGCCGACCGCCCCAGCGACCGGCGCCGATGCGAGCGATGCCTGCAAACCGATCGCACGCGCCAGCCCTGTCACCCTCTGGAGCCATTGATGGACCACATCCTGTACTGGAACGAAGTTGCCCTCGAAGCCAACCGCGCCGACTTCACTGTCATACCGGCCGGCGAAACCAAACCCCGCCCCGAACAGGGCGGCCCGACCCTGAGTTCACGCGCACTCGCCATGGTTCACCTGGCGATGTACGACGCCCACGCCGGTGCCGTCAACAATACCGCCGCGTTACCGCGCTACCTTGCCACGCCGGCCAGTCCGCCAAGTGCCTCTGCAGGTGCGGCGGTCGCCGCTGCGGCGCACACCGTGCTGTGCACGCTGTTCCCGCGCCAGCGCGCCTTCTTCGATGCGAAGCTGCAATCGGCCGGCATTCACGGCGCCAACATCAACGAGGGTCACGACTTCGGTCTCGCGGTGGCGCGTGCGCTGCTCGTGGACCGCAAGGGCGACCCCGATGTGAGCGACAGCCTGTATTCGCCCTCAATGGCCAAGGGGCACCACCGCGTCGATCCCAGCGCGCCGGGTCAGGGCTTCCACGCGCCGCGGTATGGCAAGGACTCACGCTGCTTCGCCGTTCAGCAGCGGCATGAACTGGCGGCGCCCCCGGCCCTGGGGTCGGCGGCTTACCTCGCCGCGCTGCGCCAGGTTCGGGGCAAAGGCATCGCGCCGGAGTTGATGGCGACCCTGCCCCCGGGCATCGCCAAGCGCAGCGCAGACGAAACCGTGGCCGGCCTGTTCTGGGCCTACGACGGCCCCCGCGAACTGGGCACGCCGCCGCGCCTGTACAACCAGATCGTGCGCCACGTGGCAATTGAAAAGAACAACGACGTCGACGCCAACGCGCGGCTGTTCGCGCTGGTCAACGCCGCCATGGCCGACGCCGGCGTGCTGGCGTGGCAGCAAAAATACAAGACCGACTTGTGGCGCCCCGTGGTCGGCATTCGCGAGCACGGCGACGCGATGGGTCCGGTGTCGCCGGCGCCGAGCGAAGCGATCGACGCCGACTGCGACCCGCAGTGGCTGCCGCTCGGCGCGCCTGCCAGCAACGCGCCGTCCGCGATCGGCATCGAGGTCAACGGCACGCCGCCCTTCCCGGCCTACCCGTCGGGGCATGCCACCTTCGGCGCGGCGGCGCTGCACATGACCCGGCTGTTCTACGGCGTCAAGGTCGGTGACCGCAGTGCCGATGCCCACTTCACCGACAAGTTTGTCTCCGACGAGATGAACGGCAGCACGAAGGACAACAAGGGCGTAGTGCGCCCCCGCCACGCGCGCAAGTTCTCCGGCGGGCTGTGGCAGATGCTGATCGAGAACGGCTTCAGCCGGGTCTTCCTCGGGGTGCACTGGTCGTTCGATGCGTTCGATCTGGACGCCAACGACAAGCCGGTGTTCGGGCCCAGGCACAACATCGGCGGGGTGCCTCTGGGTTTGTGCATTGCCGAGGACGTCTGGCAATTCGGAGGCAAGCTGGCGCCCAAGAAATCGCCCGTCTGAACCCCGGCCGCGCGCCGCGATGAAGCGCGTGCGCGGCGAGTCAGGCGCGCCATCCGATAGCGCGCAGCAACTCGGATGTCTCGTAGAGCGGCAGGCCGACGATTCCCGAGTAGCTGCCCTCGACGCGCTCGATCCAGCGCGCCGCGCCACCCTGAATGGCATAGGCGCCGGCCTTGCCGAACGGCTCTGCGCTGTCCACATAGCGCTGCAGTTCGGCTTCGGCAACAGCCGCAAAACGCACCCGCGACACGCTGACGGCGAATTGCGTGCTGCGGCCAACGCCCAGCGCAACGGCGGTGATGACGCGGTGCGTGCGGCCGGCGAGCAGGCACAAGGTTGCGAGCGCATCGGCGGCATCGACCGGCTTGCCGAGGATGCGCCGGCCAAGTGCCACCGTGGTGTCCGCACACAGCACCGGCGCCGGTGGCAGCCCTCGCGCTTCGAGGCGCCGCTGCGCCGCGCGCAACTTGGCCCGCGTGACGCGGTCGACGTAGGCTGCCGGCAACTCGCCCGCGCGCGTGGCCTCCAGTGCCTCGATATCCTCCTCCGGGCCCGCCAGCAGCAACTGGTGACGCACGCCAAGCTGGGCCAGCAGTTCGCGGCGGCGCGGGCTTTGCGAGGCGAGGTAGATGAATTCGTGGCGGGGTGGGGGCACGCTCAGTCCTCGCAGGGCCGCGCCAAGAGGACTGATCCCCTTGGGGGACCGAGCCCGCGCCGAGCGCGCGCCTGCGCGCTCGCGAGCGGCTGGCGAGGGCCATGGGGCTTGCAAGCCCGATGGCACCGCAGGTGTCTTGGGGTCGTCATTTCACTCGCGGTGGTAGGGGTGGTTCACCGTCACCGACCAGGCCCGGTACAGCGCCTCGGCCAGCAGCACCCGCACGAAGGCGTGCGGGAGTGTCAGGTCCGACAGGCGCAGCGTTTCGTCGGCACCCGCCTTGAGCGCGGGATCGAGCCCGTCCGGCCCGCCAACGATCAGCGCCACGTCGCGGCCGTCGCCCTTCCACACCGACAGGCGCGCGGCCAGTTGCTGCGTGCCCAGGCGGTCACCGCGCTCGTCGAGCACGACGCGACGCACACCGCGCGGAATGGCCGCCTCGATGCGCAGGCCTTCAGCGGCCATCAGTTGCGCTGCCGTGCGGCTGCCGCGCGGCTCGGCCTTGCAGGCTTTGAGTTCCAGCCGCATGTCGGGCGGGAACCGTTTGGCAAACTCCTGGTAGGCGGCTTCGGCCCAGGCCGGCTGGCGCAGGCCCACGGCCACCAGCCAGAGCTTCATGCCTTGCGGCGCACCACTTTGCCTGCCGTGCTGGCCGCTTTGGCTGGCGGCGTGCGGCGCCCCGTCGCTGCCCTGGCCGGCGCTGCCTTGGCCGCGCCAGACTTGACACCGACCGTGCGCGTGACCGCCTTCTTCACCGGCGCTGCCGGGCGAGCCGGCGATTTGCGGGCTACCGCCGTCTTCGCCGGAGCCGGTTTCAGGCGCAGGATCTTGCCCACGCTCACTTTCTGCGGAGCGGCCTTGGCGGGGCTCCGCTTCGCCGGCGCCTTCTTGGCGGCCGCCTTCGTTGGCGGCGCCTTGGCCGGGGGCGCCTTCTTCGCCGCCGGTCGCCTGGCTCTCACCGCCGGCTCGGGCTCCGAGGCCTTCACCAGCCGCGTCGTCACGGTTTCGAGCTTGAGCTTGACGGGCTTGTCGCCCCAGATTTCTTCGAGGTGGTAGTACTCGCGAATGCTTGGTTGCATCAGGTGGACCACGGCGGCGCCGCAGTCGACGATGATCCATTCGCCGTTGGCCTCGCCCTCGGTGCGGGTCGGGCCGAAGCCCTTCGATTTCACCGCGTCGCGCACGCTGGCCGCCAGGGCCTTGGTTTGCCGGTTGCTCGTGCCCGACGCGATGACCACGCGTTCGAACAGGGCCGACAGATGTTCCGTGTTGAAGACGACGATGTTCTGGCCCTTCACATCTTCCAGACCATCGACGATGGCGCGTTGCAGTTTTCGAATGTCCATTCAGCTCCTGAGGGGGTGTCGGTAAAGACCGTGGTCGGCAATATAGCGCGCCACCGGGGTGGGCACCAGCGCAGCAATGTCCCGCCCCGCCGCAACGCGGGCGCGAATGTCGGTCGATGAGGTTGCCATCGGCGGCAGCGGCACCTCGACCAGCGGCAACGCCGATCGCGCCAGCTCGGGCGGGATGCAGGGCGCATCGCCAGCGCGGTTGGCCACCGCCAGCGTGACCCGCGCGACCAGCTCGCGCCAGCGGTGCCAGGTGTGCAGGCGCGCCAATTGGTCCTGGCCGATGACCAGAAACCATTGCACCTGCGGCTCGCGAGCCTGGAGTTCGAGCACGGTGTCGATCGTGTAGCTCGGGCCGCTGCGCTCGATCTCGCACAGTTCCAGGCAAAACCGCGGCTCGGCGGCAATCGCCAGGCGGACCATCTCGGCGCGTTGCGCGGCCGGCGCCAATGCACGCGCCTTCTGCCATGGCGCGCCGGCGGGAACCCAGCGCAGCTCGTCGAGCGCCAGCGCATCGAGCGCGCTGTGCGCCAGCGCGAGGTGCGCGTTGTGCACCGGGTCGAAGCTGCCGCCGAGCAGGCCGATGCGCCGCACGCGCTGCGCCTCGTGGCTCAACCGGCGACCCAGTTTGCCCAATCGCGCGGGTGCAGGAAATCGCTGTAGAGCCGCGCCTCGGGCGTGCCCGGCTCGGGCGCCCAGTTGTAGCGCCACTTCAC